>JALZHV010000347.1 GCA_030860625.1 Actinomycetota bacterium | reverse complement strand
GGTAGGTCGTGTAGAGCTGGGAGAGTTCCTGGATCGGTTCGAAGAAACGGGTCAGGTAGCCGACGAAGGCGACGACGACGCCGACTTCGATCGCCCCGTTGACCGCCTGGCTGCCGCCGTAGAGCAGGATCACCGCCGTCCCCACCGCCGCCAGCATTTCGACCGCCGGGAAGTAGGCGGCGTTGAGGTAGACGGTCTTCATGTTGACGTCGCGGTTCTCTTCGTTGAGCGCCGTCATCCGCTTCATGTGGCGCGGCTCCTGGCCGAAGCTGCGCACCACCCGGACGCCGCTGAGCGTCTCCTGCAGGTAGGCAGTGACCGCGGCGATCCGCTCGCGGGTGGCGCGGTAGGCGCCGGCGGAGACGATCCGGAAGACGACGCTCGCCACCGCCAGCAGCGGAAAGGTGATGAAGGTGATCAGCGCCAGCTCGAGGTCGAGGACGAGCAGGATCGCGACCACGCCGACCAAGGTCAGGGTGCTGGAGAAGATCGTCACGAAGCCGCTGGTGACGAGCTGGTTCAGCGCTTCGACGTCGTTGGTCATCCGTGAGATCAGCACGCCTGGGCTGCGGCGGGTGAAGAACCCGATCGACATCGACTGCAGGTGGGTGAAGATCCGTTCGCGCAAGTCCTGTAGCGCCCGCGTCCCGATCCAGCCGACGAGGTAGCTCTCCCAGAAGGTGGCGACGGCGTAGAGGACGGTGGCGAAGACGAAGGCGGCGACGATCCAGTCGAGCGCGCCGACGTCGCCGGCGCGGATGCCGCTGTCGATCGCCTTGCCGAGCAGGTAGGGAGGGGCGAGCGCGGCCGCCGTCTCCAGCAACAGCGCCGTGAACATCAGGATCAGGCGGCGACGGTAGGGCCGCAGCAGCCCGAGCATCCAGCGCACCTTGCGCCCCCGCTGGTCCTCGCCGCGGACCAGGCGCCAGAGGTCGGCGAAGAGCTGGCCGACGTTTCCGATCCTGCCGCCCTCGCCGTTCACAGCCGCGCCACCTCCTCGCGCTCCTCGAGGTCGCGCTGGAGGAAGACCGAGTCGGCGAGCCCGTGCTCGGCGATCTCGCGGTAGAAGCCGCAGCCGGCCATCAGCTCCTCGTGGGTGCCACGGTCGACGATCGTGCCACCGTCCATCACCACGATCTCGTCGGCGAGGGAGACGGTGGAGAGGCGGTGGGCGATGATGAAGGTCGTCCGCCCGGCCATCGCCTCCCGCAGCCCGGCTTTGATCGCCGCCTCGGTGGTCGCGTCGACCGAGGAGGTGGCGTCGTCGAGGATCAGGACTCGCGGGTCGGCGAGCAGGGCGCGGGCGATCGCGACCCGCTGCCGCTGGCCGCCGGAGAGGGTGAGGCCGCGCTCACCGACGCGGGTGTCGTAGCCCTCGGGCAGTTCGCGGATGAAGCCGTCCGCCTGCGCCCGCCGCGCCGCCACTTCGATCTCCGCCATGCTCGCGTCCGGCCGCGCGTAGGCGATGTTCTCGGCGACCGAGGCGGTGAAGAGGAAGCTGTCGTCGGCGACGAAGGCGATCTGCGAGCGCAGCGAGTCGAGGTCGACCTCGCGCACGTCGGCGCCGTCGACCAGAACCGTCCCCTCGCTCGGGTCGTAGAGCCGCGCGATCAGCCCGACCAGGCTCGTCTTCCCAGAGCCCGACGGTCCCACTAGCGCCACCGTCTTCCCTCCCTCGACAGCCAGATCGACTTTCGTCAGAGACGGGGAGCCACCGTTGTAGCGCAGCGTCACCCCGCGCAGCTCGACGGCGCCGCCGCCCGCCGGCAGCGGCGGGGCTCCGGATGGGCTCTGGATCGCCGGTTCGCGGTCGAGGACTTCGAACATGCGGTTGCCGGAGGCGACGGCGCGCTGGGCCATGCCGAGCGCCATCCCGAGCGAGCGCATCGGGCCGGCGAGCATGCCGACGTAGGTGTAGAAGGCGACGAAGGCGCCGAGGCTGAGGCTGCCGTCGATCACCTTGCGGCCGCCGACCAGCAGCACCAGAGCGATCCCGATCTGCGGCAGCAGGCCGATCAGCGGCGAGAAGAACGCCTGCACGCGGGTCGTGTAGATGCTCTGGTCGAAGACCCTGGCGACGACGCGCTGGAAGCGGTGGAGCTGGTGCTCCTCGCGGGCGAAGGCCTTGACGATGCGGATCCCGGAGACGTTCTCCTCGGCCTCGGCGGTCAGCTTGGCGATCCGCTGCTGCACCTCCTGCTGGGCCGGACGGGAGATCTGGCTGTATTTGGTCGCGGTGAGGACGACGAACGGCGCCGGGATCAGGGCCACCAGCGCCAGCAGCGGGTTGATCGCGATCATCACCACCGCCGCGAGCGTGATCGTCAGCAGGTTCTGGGTGATGAAGATCAGCCCGTAGCCGAGAAAGAAGCGGATCGACTGCAAATCGACCGTCGCCCGCGACATCAGCTGGCCGGTCTGCTGCGAGTCGAAGAAACCGAGGTCGAGCCGCTGCAGGTGCGCGTAGAACTGCTGGCGCAGATCGAATTCCACCGCCAGCGAGACCTT
>JALZHV010000346.1 GCA_030860625.1 Actinomycetota bacterium | reverse complement strand
GCGGAGTACCGATCGACCCCCACCGGCTCCCTCGTGTCGAGCTTCCACTGCTGGACCCGGAGGAGCTGTCCGCGGTTCCTTAGTCCAGATAGGCACGACAAAGGCACCACGACCCGTTCGAGGCGTTGGGTGGGGGTCCCTGGGTACTCAGCATGGAGCCGCGCCACTGACTTTTGAGGCGTCAGCCGGAGACGGCTCCTCGCGGCGGAGGTGCTCCCAGGGACCCCCACCCAACGCCCTCTAGCGACCGCGAATGGCGGTAATCGCGAGGCTGAGCGCCAGCTTGGCGCCGATGCCGGCGTAGACGCCGGCGTTCAGCAGCGGGTTGCTCTGGGGGGCGTCGAAGCGGCGGTAGAAGCGGCCCATGCCGCGGTGGAAGGCGATCTCCTGTTTGGGGGCGCGGCGGGCGCCGCTGGAGGCGCCCTTGACGTGGAGCGCGGTGCCGGCGGGCTCGTAGAAGACCTTCCAGCCGGCGTCCCAGAAGCGGTGGCACCAGTCGAGGTCCTCCATGTAGAGCCAGTAGCCCTCGTCGAGCAGGCCGACCTCGCGGACCGCCTCGGCGCGGCAGAGCATGAAGGCGCCGTTGACGGCGTCGACCTCGCCCGGCTCGTCGTCGCCGAGGTGGGTGGCGCGGTACTGGCCGAGCGCGCCCCCGGCGTTCTCCTTGCGGCCGATCCCGGTGAAGTGGGCGAGGGCGCTGAGCGGGGTGGGGAAGGAGCGCTTGCAGGCGTGGTCGAGCTCACCGCTCTCGGTCACCAGCTTCACCCCGACCATCCCGATCCGCGGCTCCGAGCGCAGCCGCGCCAGCGCCGCGTCGAGCGTGCCCGCGTAGACCTCGGTGTCGGGGTTGAGCAGCAGCACCGCCGCCGCCTCGCTCTCGCGCAGGACGAGGTTGTTGGCGGCCGAGAAGCCGATGTTCGGCTGGCGCAGCAGCCGCACCGCCGGGAACTCGCGCTCGACCATGTCCGGCGTCCCGTCGGGGCTGCCGCTATCGACCACGGTCACCCGCATCTCGCCACCGGCGATCGGGTGCTCTTCCAGCGAGCGCAGGCAGCGGCGCAGCAGCGCTTCGGCGCCATGGCTGACGATCACCACCTCGAGCGCGAGCATCGCCCGGAGCGTCAGTAGGCGCCGTCGCCGCGGATCATCGCCCGCGGCGTCCGCATCAGGATCGCCAGGTCGGTCAGCAGCGAGAGGTTGTCGAGGTAGTCGCGCTCCATCGCCAGCCGCTCCTCAAAGGTGAGGTCGCTGCGGCCGTAGACCTGCATCGGCCCGGTCATCCCCGGCTTCACCGCGAGGCGGCCGCGCTGGCGCTCGTCGTAGAGGGCGACGACGCTCTCCTCCTCGGGCCGCGGCCCGACCAGGGACATCTGGCCGCGCAGCACGTTCCACAGCTGCGGCAGCTCGTCGATGCTGGTCCGCCGCAGCCAGCGGCCGCTGCGGGTGACCCGCGGGTCGTCGGGGATCTTGAACGCCGGCTGGTCGAGGCTGGCGATGTCGACCAGCTCCGGCAGGCGCTGCTCGGCGTCGGTGACCATCGTCCGGAACTTGACCATCGTGAACGGGTCGCCTTCCTTGCCGGCGCGGCGCTGGCGGAAGAAGACCGGGCGGCCGTCGTCGAGCAGGATCCAGATCGCCACCCCGAGCAAAAGCGGCGAGAGCAGGACCAGGAGCAGGGCCGAGACGACGATGTCCATCGCCCGCTTCATCGCCACGGTCGAGCGCGGCGGGTCGCTGAAGCGGAAGTCGAGGACCGGCAGCTCGGCGAGGCGGTTGAGCTCGATCCCCGGGCCGAGCAGGCCGTAGTGCTGGGGGAGGAAGGTCAGCGCCAGGCCCTCGGCCTTGCACTCCTCGATCAGCCGCTCGGCGTCGTCCTGGCTCATCTCGCCTTCGGTGACGACGACCCGCTCGATCGCCAGGTCCCGCGCCACTTCGGAGATATCGGCGAGGGAGCCGAGGCGGGGCAGCTCCTTGGCCTCCTCCTCGCTCTCGGCGCAGAGGTAGCCGACCAGGGCAAGGCGGGTCTCCGGGTGGGTGGAGACGCGGCGGGCGACCATGTCGACCGCTTTCGGCGGCCCGATCACGAGGCCGAGCGCCTGCCCGGTCAGCCGGTGCCAGAGGAAGCGCAGCACCCCGCGGGCGACGAAGCTGGCGGCGAAGGTGCCGACCCCGATCCCGATCGCGCTGGCGGGGGAAAGGGGGCCGGCGGGGCTGAGCGCCAGGAGGCCGTCGAGGACGAGGGTGCCGAGGACGCTGGCCGAGATCAGCGAGGGCAGCTCGTCGAGGGTGCTGTGGCGGATGCGGCGGTGGTCGTTGTCGTAGAGGCCGTGGAGCTTGACCACGACCACCCAGGCGGGGCTGAAGAGGACGGCCCAGAAGAGGACACCGACGTCGGTGCTGTTGCTGGCGGCGGTGACGGCGCAGAGCGCGGCCAGGAGCGCACCCCAGTCGCCGAGCGCGAGCAGCCGGCGCAGCAGCGCCCCGCGGCGGCGCAGCTCGTTCGGCCCGTGCCC
>JALZHV010000055.1:6828-7792 GCA_030860625.1 Actinomycetota bacterium | reverse complement strand
CCCAGTTGATCCGGCTGCTCGACGCCGGCGTCGACCTCTCCAGGCCGCGGGCGATCCTCGTCGGCGGCGGGCCGGTGCCGGAGGAACCGCTGGAAGAGGCGCTCGCCAAGGGCGCCACCGTGGTCCAGACCTACGGCCTCACCGAGACCTGCTCGCAGGTGACGACGCTCGCCCCCGCCGACGCCAAGCGCAAGCTCGGCTCCGCCGGCCGGCCGCTGCTGACCACGCACCTGCGGATCCTGGACGGCGAGATCCTCGTCCAGGGCCCGACCGTCGCCCCCGGCAGCGCCGACCCCGACGGCTGGCTCCACACCGGCGACCTCGGCCACATCGACGAGGAAGGCTTCCTCTACGTCAGCGACCGGCTCGACGACATGATCGTCAGCGGCGGCGAGAACGTGGTCCCGGCCGAGGTCGAGGAGGTGCTGCTGCGCCACCCCGAGGTGGCCGAGGCGGCGGTGGTCGGCCGGGAGGACCCGGAGTGGCAGCAGGCGGTGACCGCGGTGGTGGTGCTCGAGAACGGCTCCGGGGTCACCCCGGACGACCTGCGCCGCCACTGCGCCGAATCGCTGGCCGGGTTCAAAGTGCCGAAGCGGGTGGAGCTGGTCTCGGCGCTGCCGCGGACCCCGACCGGCAAGGTGATGCGCAGGGCGCTTCGCTGAGGCGGCACCCGGTAGCCTGCCGCTCCATGCGAACCGACGACATCTTCTCCGACAAAGACGCCGACCTCAGCAAGCTCGATGGCAAGACCGTCGCGATCCTCGGCTATGGCTCCCAGGGGCACGCCCACGCCCTCAACCTCAAGGACTCCGGCGTGCAGGTGGTCGTCGGCCTCCGCTCCGGCTCCTCCAGCCGCGCCAAGGCCGAAGAGGCCGGCCTCGAGGTGCTCGACATCGCCGAAGCCGCCAGCCGCGGCGACCTGGTGATGGTCCTGCTGCCGGACGAGAAGCAGGCCGAGGTCTGG
>JALZHV010000055.1:0-6818 GCA_030860625.1 Actinomycetota bacterium | reverse complement strand
GGCAACCTGCTGCTGTTCGCCCACGGCTTCGCGATCCACTTCGGCGAGATCGAGCCGCCGCCCGGCGTCGACGTCGGCATGGTCGCGCCGAAGGGCCCGGGCCACCTGGTCCGCCGCCAGTACGAGGAAGGCAGCGGCGTTCCCTGCCTGATGGCCGTCCACCAGGATGCCTCGGGCAACGCCCACGACCTCGTTCTCGCCTACGCCTCCGGAATCGGCGGCGGCCGCGCGGCGATCATCGAGACGACCTTCAAAGACGAGTGCGAGACCGACCTCTTCGGCGAGCAGGCCGTCCTCTGCGGCGGCGCCTCGGAGCTGGTCCGCGCCGGCTACGAGACCCTGGTCGAGGCCGGCTACGACCCCCGCCTCGCCTACTTCGAGTGCCTGCACGAGCTGAAGCTGATCGCCGACCTGATGTACGAAAAGGGCATTCAGGGCATGCGCTACTCGATCTCCAACACCGCCGAGTACGGCGACATGACCCGCGGCAAACGGGTGATCGGCGACGAGTCCCGCGCGGCGATGAAGCAGATCCTCTCCGAGATCCAGTCAGGCGACTTCGCCCGCGAGTTCATCGGCGAGAACCGCGCCGGCAATGAGAACTTCGACCGCATGCGCAAAGAAGGCGCGGACCATCAGATCGAGGACATCGGCAGCGACCTGCGCGACATGATGCCCTGGATCGATCAGGGGTTCAAAGACACGAAGTAGGGCGGCCCCGAACACACGCCGAGCTTCTTCAGCTCCATTCGTCGGCCTTTCAGCTGTCCCGCTGCCGCGCGCCGAGAAGGGAGACCCACCCGAGCTAAGAGCTCTCTTTGATCGGCCCCCGCGCGTCCGTCTCGCCCTCAGGCAGCTTGCCGTCGCGGCCCACGTAGCCGTCTTTGCCGCCGACGACGAAGTAGATGGCGTCTTCGGAGTCGCTGAGGTTCTTGAAGCCGCGGACCACGGGGGCGTCCACCCAGGCGACGCCGCCGGGGCCGAGCTCGTGCTTGGTGCCGTCGAGGTCGATCTCGACGCGGCCCTTGTGGACGAAGTAGAGCTCCTCCTGCTCGTCGTGCAGGTGCCGTCCTGACTCATAGCCAGGAGGCATCACGACCGCGTTGGCGCCGAACGCCGTCACGCCCAGCTCCTTGCGGACCTTGCGGAAGCCCCAGCCCTCGCCTAGATCGTCGATGTTGGCGACTGCGTAGCCGTCCCCCTTCCTTACCTTCGAGTTGCCCTCGCCTGCCATGACTAGGGCCCCGTCCTGCGCGTGTTGACGGCGACCTCCTCGGCCGCGTCGCGGATCTTGAAGATGACGACGATCAGCTCCAGCCAGAGACGGGTCACGATCAGGTAGAGCAGGCCGATGAGCGGAGCCAGGATCAGGAACAGGATCCCCGTGCCCGGGCTTTCGGCGAACCCGGCGATGATCATCCCCAGCGTGGCGATGGCGATCAGGATCATCGCCAGGATGTAGACGAACCTGATCAGGCTGGGGGTGATCAGGCTGTTGAAGCGGGTGTCCATCAGGGCGTTGAAGAACCCGCGGCGGGGAAGCCCCTCCGGGCTGGTCTGAGCTGATGACTCCATATCGTTTCTCCTCCCGAGTGGTTGAGGACGGTGGAATCAGGCTATTCGCGGCCCCGGCGGCACCCCACCGGCTTGGTCAATAACCTGTCGAGCCCGATGGCGCCCGAGACGACCTTGCAGATCCCCGCCGAGCTGAAGCCGGCCGACGGCCGTTTCGGCTGCGGCCCTTCGAAGGTGCGCCCGGAGGCGCTGGCCGCGCTGGCGGACCGGACCGACCTGATGGGGACCTCGCACCGCCAGGCGCCGGTCCGGGACCTGGTGCGTGAGGTGCGGACGGGGCTCGGCGAGCTCTTCTCGCTGCCCGACGGCTACGAGGTCGTGCTCGGCAACGGTGGCGCCACCGCCTTCTGGGAGGCGGCCGCGGCCTGGCTCGTGCGCGAGCGGGCGCTGCACCTCACCTACGGCGAGTTCTCGCAGAAGTTCGCCAAGGCGACCGCCGCCGCGCCCTTCCTCGGCGACCCGATCCTGGTCGAGGCCGAGCCGGGGGACGCCCCCGCGCCGACCGGCGACCCCGCCGCCGACGTGATCGCCTGGGCCCACAACGAGACCTCCACCGGCGTCATGGTCGACGTCCAGCGCCCTGGGGCCGCCGGCGAAGCGCTGGTCCTGATCGACGCTACCTCCGGCGCCGGCGGTCTCCCGGTCGACATCTCGCAGGCCGACGCCTACTACTTCGCCCCGCAGAAGGGCTTCGCCTCCGACGGCGGCCTCTGGCTCGCGGTGCTCAGCCCGGCGGCTATTGAGCGGATCGAGAGGCTCGACGGCGCCGCCGACCGCTGGCAGCCCGCCTTCCTCTCGCTGAAGACCGCGCTCGACAACTCGCGCAAGGAGCAGACCTACAACACGCCGGCCCTGGCGACCCTGCTGCTGTTGAACGAGCAGGTCCAGTGGATGCTCGGCCTCGGCGGGCTCGCCGGCTGCGTCGAGCGCACTACGGACTCCTCGAGCCGCCTCTACGGCTGGGCCGAGCGCAGCGAGTTCGCGACGCCGTTCGTCGCCGACCCGGCCAAACGCTCGCTGGTGGTCGGGACGATCGACTTCGCCGACTCGATCGACGCCGCCGCCCTCGCCAGCGCCCTGCGCGCCAACGGGATCGTCGACGTCGAGCCCTACCGCAAGCTCGGCCGCAACCAGCTGCGGGTCGGGATGTTCCCGGCGATCGACCCCGACGACGTCGAGGCGCTCACCGCCTGCATCGACTGGGTCGTCGAGAACGTCGAGGGGGTCGCCAAGTGAAGGTCCTGGTCAAGGAGAAGATCGCCGACACCGGCGTCGACCTGCTGCGCTCGCAGTTCGAGGTCGACCTCGGCCTCGAGATGTCCGACGAGGAGCTGCGCGAGCGGATCGGCGAGTACGACGCGATCCTGATCCGCTCGGCGACGAAGATGACCCCGGAGCTGATCGAGCGCGCCGGCAACCTGAAGGTGATCGGCCGCGCCGGCACCGGCGTCGACAACGTCGACATCCCGGCCGCGACCCGGCGCGGGATCATCGTCGCCAACGCGCCCGAATCGAACTCGGTCGCCGCCGCCGAGCACACCCTGGCCCTGGCGCTCGCCCTCTTCCGCAACGTCCCGCAGGCGCACGAATCGCTGGTCGCCGGCCGCTGGGACCGCTCCAAGTACAAGGGGGCCGAGCTCTACGGCAAGACGCTCGGGGTCATCGGCTTCGGCCGCATCGGCCAGCTCGTCGCCAAGCGCGCCCAGAGCTTCGACATGGACGTCGTCGCCTTCGACAAGTTCGTCTCCGCCGAGCGCTTCCGCGACCTCGGCGTCGAGGGGCTCGACAGCATCGAGGAGGTGCTGGGCCGGGCCGACCTGATCACCCTGCACACGCCGAAGACGCCGGAGACGATCGGGATGATCAACGCCGAGACGATCGCCGCGATGAAGGACGGCGCCCGCCTCGTCAACTGCGCCCGCGGCGAGCTCGTCGACCTCGACGCGCTGCTGCAGGGCCTGGAGTCCGGCAAGCTCGGCGGCGCCGCGCTCGACGTCTTCCCCGAGGAGCCCTTCACCGAGCACTCGATCTTCGCCCGCGACGACATCGTCGTCACCCCGCACCTGGGCGCCTCGACCGCCGAGGCTCAGGACCGGGCCGGGGTGGTCACGGCCGAGCAGGTGACCGCGGCGCTGACCGGCGGCGTCGTCACCAACGCGGTCAACATCGCCGCCGTCCGCCCGGAGGCGATGGAGGCGCTGGCGCCGTTCGTGCCGCTCTGCGAAAAGCTCGGCCGCCTCGCCCAGGGCCTCGGCGACGGCTCGGTCGAGAAGGTGAGCGCCGAATTCCGCGGCCGCATCGCCTCCCACGACACCCGCCTGCTGGGGATCGCCGTTCTCGTCGGGATCCTCTCCGGCCACACCGAGGAGCCGGTCAACCTCGTCAACGCCCCGCAGATGGCCGAAGAGCGCGGGATCGAGCTCTCCGAGACCACCGACGCCAGCGCCGAGGACTTCACCGAGCTCGTCCGCGTCCGCGTCCAGACCGCCGCCGGCGAGGTCGAGGTGGCGGGGACCAGCGTCGGCCCCCGCAACGTGCCCTACCTGGTCTCGGCCTGGGGCGAGAGCTTCTACCTCCCCTTCGCCGACCACATCGCCGTCTTCCGCTACGCCGACCGGCCGGGGATGATCGGCCGGGTCGGGACCCTCTTCGGCGAGGAGGGGGTCAACATCGTCTCCGCCGCCGTCGGCGCCGAGAGCGGGGGAGAGCAGGCGGTGATGGCGCTGACGACCGACGCGCCGGTCCGCCAGGAGACGATCGAGAAGATCCTCGGCCTCAAGGGCTTCTCGGCCGGTCGCTCGGTCGACCTCTAGCGCCGCAACGAATAGCGAAACCGGTTGTTCCTGTGGGAGGGTCCATCAAGGCTCTGTCAGGAATATGAAGAAGGCGATCCTCATCGTGCTGGCGCTGTTCGCGGTCCTGCCCGCGGCGGCCGTCGATGCCGAAACCGGCCCGGTGTCGCTGCTGCTCGCCGGCGGCCGCGAGGACAACGGGATCCGCATCGCCCTCAGCCCTGACGGCCGCAGCTACCTGATCCGCTCGGTCCACAACCTGGAAACCGGCGGCGACCTCTGCTCGCACCCCGAAGAAAGGCCGAACGAGCTCGTCTGCCGGGCCGACGCCCTCGCCGGCTTCGAGGTCAACGTCGGCAGCGGCGACGACACGGTCGTGGTGGCGACCGACATCCCGGTCCCGGTCACCCTGCGCGGCGGCCCCGGAAACGACCGGCTGGTCGGCGGCAGCGTCTCCGACAAGGTCCTCGGCGGCGGGGACGACGACGTCCTCTCCGGGCGCCGGGGGGACGACTTCATCCTCGGCGGCCCCGGCCGCGACCGCCTCCTCGGCGGCCCCGGCAACGACCAGCTCCGCGGCGGCCCCCAGAAGGACGCCCTGATCGGCGGCGCCGGTCACGACGAAGAGCTGCAGTAGGTTGCGATTCGCGCGGCCTGCGCTAAGGTTCGAAGCGAATGGACCGTCGGTTCGACAGCCTCGCGCTACTCCTTCTCCTCCCCCCTCGGGGGGAATAGCGCTGGGCGGCGCGATAGCCGCGAGAGACAAAAGGCCATTCGAATCAGAGAGAGAAGGAGAGGTCCCATGGGACCGCAGACCGACACCAAATCCGACGCCCACCGCGTCCACATCTTCGACACCACGCTGAGAGACGGCGAGCAGTCGCCCGGAATCTCGCTGAACACGGCCGAGAAGGTCGAGATCGCCCAGCAGCTCGCCCGCTTGGGGGTCGACGTGATCGAGGCCGGCTTCCCGATCACCTCGCCCGGGGACTTCGAGGCGGTCCAGGAGATCTCCCGCAAGGTCGAGGGCCCGGTGATCTGCGGCCTCGCCCGCACCCACAAGGCCGACATCGACGCCGCCTGGGGGGCGATCAAGGACGCGGGCCGCCCGCGCATCCACACCTTCATCTCCACCTCCGACATCCACATCGAGCACCAGCTGCAGACCGACCGCGAGGACGTCAAGGGTCAGGCGCGGGCGGCGGTGGCGCTGGCCAAGTCCTACTGCGAGGACGTCGAGTTCTCGCCGATGGACGCGACCCGCGCCGACGTCGAGTTCACCGCCGAAGTCTGCGCGATCGCCGTCGAGGAGGGCGCGACCGTCGTCAACATCCCCGACACCGTCGGCTACACGACCCCCGAGGAGTACGCCGAGTATTTCCGGCGCCTGTACGAGATGGCCCCGGCGCTGCGCGAGGTCGAGCTGTCGGTCCACTGCCACGACGACCTGGGGATGGCCGTCGCCAACTCCTACGCCGGGGTCCTGGCGGGGGCGCGGCAGGTCGAGTGCGCCGTCAACGGGATCGGCGAGCGCGCCGGCAACTGCTCGCTGGAGGAGATCGCGATGCTGATCGGCGTCCGCGAGGACGCCCACGGCCTCTGGACCGAGATCAACACGCGGGAGATCGCCCGCACCAGCCGCATGGTCAGCCGCCTGACCGGTTACCCGGTGCAGCCGAACAAGGCGATCGTCGGCCGCAACGCCTTCGCCCACGAGTCCGGGATCCACCAGGACGGCGTGCTGAAGGAGCGCAGCACCTACGAGATCATGGACGCGACCGAAGTCGGCCTGGAGTCGAACTCGATCGTGCTGGGCAAGCACTCCGGCCGCCACGCCCTGAAGGACGCCCTGCAGCAGCTGGGCTTCGAGGTCGAGGGCCAGGCGCTGAACAACGCCTTCAAGGCCTTCAAGGAGGTCGCCGACCGCAAGAAGCAGGTGACCGCCCTGGACCTGGAGGCGATCGTCTCCGACGAGATGCGCGAGCGCTCCGACGCTCACGAGCTGGCCTGGTTCGAGGTCGAGGCCGGGACCCGGCGCCCGCCGGTGGCCAAAGTGGCGGTAACCCTGCCCTCGGGCGAGGAGTCGGTCGGCGAATCAAGCGGCGACGGCCCCGTCGACGCGATCTTCCACGCGATCCAGAACGCGGTCGAGACTGAGGGCGAGCTGGTCGAGTACAAGGTCGCGGCGGTGACCGGGGGAGAGGATGCTCTCGGGGAGGTGACCGTGATGCTGCGGGCCGCGGGGCGGTTGGCTACGGGGCAGGGCGTGGCCACCGACATTCTCGAGGCGTCTGCTCGTGCGTACGTACGGGCTCTGTCGAACGCTCTGGAAGGGGCGGCGACGCGGGAGGCGGAGGCGGCTACGGCCGAGGCGGCTGTCGAAAGGACGCGTGGGCCGTAGGGGAGGAGGGACGGTGCCCCTCTCCCAGAGACCGTTGCGCAGCTGAGGTG
>JALZHV010000345.1 GCA_030860625.1 Actinomycetota bacterium | reverse complement strand
GGCCGTAGGCGGTCGCCCGCGGCCCGCCGAGCCGCCGCTCGATCTGCCGCTCCAGCGTGTAGCCGACGACCGCCGCCGGCAGGAAGGAGAGGGCGAGCAGGAGCGCCCGGCGGCCGTCGAACTGGCGCAGCTCTTCGGCGATCTCCCGCCGCTGGCAGATCAGCAGCGCCGCCGCGGCGCCGGTGTGCAGCGCCACCTCGAAGCTCTTGCGCAGCTCCGGGTCGACCGCCTCCCAGTCCCACCCCGCCAGCCACGGCACGAGGACGATGTGGGCGGAGCTGGAGACCGGCAGCAGCTCGGCCGGGCCCTGGACGATGCCGAGCGCCACCGCGCGCCCGGCGGGCAGCCCCTCGCTCAAGCCTCGCTGGTCGCTGCGGGGGGCCGGCGGCGCCGTCTGATCAGCAGGTAGATCCCGATGGCGGCCGCGGCGACGAGGACCAGGTAGTCGAGGTAGTGCAGGTGGTCGCGCCACTCCTCCCAGTTGTGGCCGACGCTCTTGCCGATCAGCGCCAGCATCAGCACCCAGGGGACGCAGCCGAGCGTGGTCAGCACCGTGAAGCGCCAGAACGGCATCTTCGCGACGCCGGCCGGCAGCGAGATGAAGGTGCGGATGATCGGCAGCATCCGGCTGAAGAAGACGGTCGCGTCGCCGTAGCGCTCGAACCAGTCGTCGGCCCACTTCAGGTACTTCGGCGGCAGGTGGATGAAGCGGTTCTTCTCCAGCAGGTCGACGCGGCCGAGGTAGCCGACCCCCCAGGCGATCCAGGAGCCGACGAGGTTGCCGAGCACGCCCGCGGCGACGACGCCGAAGAGGCTGAGGTCGCCGGCGGCGACGCTGGCCCCGGCGAAGAGCATGATCGCCTCGCTCGGGACCGGCAGGCAGGCCGACTCCAGGAGCATCAGCACGAAGACGGCGGGCAGCCCCGTGCTGCTGATGAAGTCGGTCCCGGCGTTGACGATCGGGTCGAGGAAGAAGTCGGTAACGCTCGCGGCAACAAGGGTCGGCATCGAGGGCGGCATATTAGGGATGGAGCCGAACAGCAACTAAACTCGGTCGCTCATGCGCCGGTTGAACCACCCCGTCTACCGCAACCGGGTTCTGCAGCTTGCGGCCGACGCCGCGCTCGTCGCGCTGGCCTATTTCCTCGCCTTCCAGCTGCGCTTCCTCGACCAGCCGAACGGGTGGCCGGACCGCTACGAGACCCTCTTCCTGCAGTCGGTCGGCTTCGTCGTCGTCGGCAAGCTCGTCGTCTTCTACGCCTTCGGGCTCTACCAGAAGTGGTGGCGCTACGTCAGCGGCCGCGACTTCATGCTGATCCTCCGCGCCGTCGCCGTCGCCAGCGCCCTGCTGGTCGTCGTCTTCGCCGTCGCCAAGCCGTTCGAGCACACGCTGCCGCGCTCGGTCGAGGTGATCGACTTCATCCTCACGATGCTGCTCGTCGCCGGCGCCCGCCTCGCCGTGCGGCTGGTCGTCGAGCGTCCGACCCGCGGCGCCCGGATGCCCAAGCACGAGGTGCTGGTGGTCGGCGCCGGCTCCGGCGGCCAGATGGTCGTCCGCGAGCTGCAGCTCAACCCCAACCTCGGCGCCACCGCGATCGGCTTCGTCGACGACGACCCGCGCAAGCGGGGGATGCGGATGCTCGGGCTGAAGGTGCTCGGCTCGACCAAGCAGATCGACAAGATCCTCGACGAGACCGACCCCGACGAGGTCGTGATCGCTATCCCCTCCGCCCCCGGCACCCTGCGCGCCCGCATCGTCTCCGCCTGCCGCGAGCGCGAGATCCGCGTCCGCACCCTGCCGACCGTCTTCGAGCTCCTGCGCGGCGGCGTCCAGCTGAACAAACAGCTGCGCGAGGTGCGGGTCGAGGACGTGCTCGGCCGCGAGCCGATAGTCCGCGAGCTCGACCGGGTCGGCGCCTACCTGCGCGACAAGATCGTCCTCGTCACCGGCGCCGGCGGCTCGATCGGCTCCGAGCTCTGCCGCCAGATCGCCCAGGTCAAACCGAAGCTGCTGGTGATGCTCGACCATGCCGAGGACAACCTCTTCCAGATCGACCGCGAGATGGTCGAGGAGCGCCACTTCGCCAGCTGCGAGTCGGTGCTGGCCGACTGCCGGGAGCCGCACCGGATGCTCGAGGTGATGCAGCGCTTCAAGCCCGACGTCGTCTTCCACGCCGCCGCCTACAAGCACGTGCCGCTGATGGAGGCCAACCCCCTTGAGGCGGTCCGCAACAACGCGATCGCCACCCGCGTCACCGCCGAGACCGCCGCCGCCGCGAAAGCCGAGCGCTTCGTCCTGATCTCGACCGACAAGGCGGTCAACCCGAAGACGGTGATGGGCGCTTCGAAGGCGATGGCCGAGTGGATCGTCGAGGCCGCCGCCCACAAGCACCCGGAGACCCGCTTCGCCTCGGTCCGCTTCGGCAACGTGCTCGGCTCCTCCGGCAGCGTCGTGCCGATCTTCCGCCGCCAGATCGAGCGCGGCGGCCCGGTCACCGTCACCCACCCGGAGAT
>JALZHV010000344.1 GCA_030860625.1 Actinomycetota bacterium | reverse complement strand
CGCCCATCGTCCCCGGCATCAGCGTGCCGCCGCAGGCGACGCCGTTGCCGTAGAGGCCAGGTCCGTAGTAGGAGGCGTGAGCGAACCGGTAGGCGGTCAGCCGCCGCTGCGGGCTGCGCGAGGCGCGGATGCGGCGGTCGTGGGCGGCGTAGGCGCGCACCGCGTAGCTGCCGGTCCGCTCGGGCTCCCAGCGCAGCGCGAAGGTCCCGTTCGCCTTCGTCCTCACCTCGCGCACCACCGTGTCGCGGCCGCGGAAGACCAGCTTCACCCGGTGGCGACCGCTCGGCCGCACCTTGCCGTGCACCGCCAGGCCGTTGCCGCTCAGCACCGCGTGCGTCGAGAGGTGCAGGGCGACGTGGGATCGGGACCGCTCGTGCTGCTGCTTCTTCGGCTCGCTCTGCGCCGCCGCCGGCGCCAGGCCGATCGTCAGCGCGATGGCAGCCGCCACCGCGGACAGGAGGTATCGCATCTGTTCACTCGCTTTCTCCGCCTACGGGGTTAGCTGACGGGCTCGCGACCCGGCATTTCGCCGGGCTTCTCGCTACGGGCGGCTCGCCGCCCGATTCGCCCCAGCCGCGGCTAGTGCCGCGGCAAGTGGGTCCCCCGCCCCCCTCCGCTCAGCGCGGCGGGGACTCGGCAGTCGTGTTAGCTCGTTTGACTCCGGAACACGCTAGGCCCGGCCGCGGAGCGTCCGTGTGAGCAGGCGCACACGCCGCAGAGACTGCAACGTTCCTTGTTTTTTGGCTTCAGAGCGCGCAATTCGCCCTGATCGGCGGCCCTGGACGCATGTGCGAAGATGGGCGGGTGAGCAAGCCCGAACGCCTCAGCGGCCTGGACACCTCGTTCCTGCACCTGGAGCGCTCCGGCGCCCACATGCACGTCGCCTCGACCAGCGTCTTCAAAGGCGAGGCGCCGACCCATGAAGAGTTCCGCGACCACATCGCTTCGCGGCTGCACCTGGTCCCCCGCTTCCGCCAGAAGCTGCGCTTCGTCCCCTTCAACCAGGGCCGCCCGGTCTGGGTCGACGACCCCCACCTCAACCTCGACTACCACGTCCGCCTCACCGCCCTGCCGGCGCCCGGCTCCGACGAGCAGCTGCGCAACCTGGCGGCGCGGATCTTCTCCCAGCAGCTCGACCGCTCCAAGCCGCTCTGGGAGCTGTGGCTGGTCGAGGGCCTGAGCAACGACCGCTTCGCGATCATCGGCAAGAGCCACCACGCGCTGGTCGACGGCGTCTCCGGGGTCGACATCACCACCGTCCTCTTCGACCTCGACCCGGAGCCGAAGGGCGCGCCCGAGCGGCCGCAGCCCTGGATCGCCAGCCCCGAGCCGACCGACACCCAGCTCTTGACCGAAGCGCTGAAGGAGCGGATGACGAGCCCGAAGGAGATCGTCGGCGGGGTCCGCGCGGCGCTGCGCGGGCCGCACCAGGTCCTGCGGGGGATCGGCGCCACCTCGAAGATCGTCTCCGCCGGGATGGGCGCCTCCCCCCACCCCGTCTTCAACGTCGAGATCGGTCCCCACCGCCGCTTCCAGATGGTCCAGGCCGACCTCCGCGACCTCAAGCGGGTCAAGGACGCCCACGGCGGCACCGTCAACGACGTCATCCTCTCGATCGTCGCCGGCGGCATCGGCAAGTACCTACGCGCCCGCGGTCACGAGACCGACGAGCTGGAGCTGCGGGCGCTGGTCCCGGTCAGCGTCCGCGCCGCCGACGAGCACGGCGCCCTCGGCAACCGCATCTCGGCGATGATGGCGCCGCTGCCGGTCTGGTGCGAGGACCCGATCGAGCGCCTGCACGTGGTGACCAAGGAGATGGGCGACCTCAAGTCCTCCGGGCAGGCGGTCGGGGCCGAGATCCTCACCAAACTGACCGACTTCGCTCCCTCGACGATCGCCTCGCAGGCCGCCCGCCTGCAGCCGGCGCAGCGCTTCTTCAACCTCGTCGTCACCAACGTGCCGGGGCCGCAGTTCCCACTCTACGTGCTCGGCCGCAAGATGGAGTCGATCTTCCCGATGGTGCCGCTGGCCCGCCGCCAGGCGCTCTGCGTCGGGATCATGTCCTACAACGGCCAGGTCAACTTCGGCCTGATCGGCGACTTCGACGCGATGGCCGACCTCGACAGCTTCTCCCTCGACCTCGAGGCGGCGACCGAGGAGGTCGTCAAGACCGCTCCGGCGAAGACCGCGGCGAAGAAGAAAACGAAGAAACGCAAAGCCGCGGCGGCTTCTTCGAACGGTTCGGGGCCGGTGGCCACCGAATCGCGCTCCTAGATCCCTAGCGGATCAGTTCGCCGCTGACTTCGAACGGCAGGCCGTCGGTCAGGTAGAGCCAGTCGAGGTGGCGGGCGCTGAAGCCTTTCGCCCGCGCGTCGGCGTTGACGATCACGGCGGTGATGCGGGAGAAGCGGGCGGGGTCGGGGAGGCGGACCGCGAGGCGGCCTCCCCCGCGGGCGTAGGCGATGCGGAGGCGCGGCTTGCCCTGGCGCTCGGAACCGAGGCGGCCGACCAGGGCGAGGC
>JALZHV010000343.1:660-2520 GCA_030860625.1 Actinomycetota bacterium | reverse complement strand
CGCCGGCTCCGCCCCGACCTGCCGCGCGAGCTGACCGAGACCGTCGACGCCTGCCTCTCGCCCCGCCCCAGCCATCGCCCCTCGCTGGAGGAGTTGGGAACCGCGATCGAGGACTCGCTCGACGAGCTCGCCGACCACCTGCCCGGCTCCCAGGGCCGCCTCGCCGCCCGCTTCGGAGCACTCGCCGCGGCCGCGGCGGTCGGTGGCTTCCTCGCCCTCAACGGCGCCGCCCTTCCTTAAGTGACCGATCTTTAGGATCTGCTCATGGGAGCGCTAAGCCGTTTGGAGTCGATGTTCGAAGGCCTCGTCGAGGGGGTGTTCAGCCGTGCCTTCAGCTCGGAGGTGCAGCCGGTCGAACTGGCGCGCAAGCTGGCGAAGGAAATGGACGCTCACAAGACCGCCTCGGTCCAGCGCGTCTACGTCCCCAACGAGTACGCGGTCTTCCTCTCCCGCCAGGACCGCGGCAAGCTCGAAGGCTACGAGCGCTCGCTCGAGCAGGAGCTCTCCGGCTACCTGCTGGAGCACGCGCGGCGGCGCGGCTACGACCTGCTGACCCGGCCCGCGGTCGAGTTCAAGACCGACGAGCGGCTGCGGCTGGGCGAGTTCGGGATCCAGGCGCGGCTGGTGAAGCCGCCCGCACACGAGGGCGCCGCTCCCGAGCAGGGCGAAGAGGGGCACACGATGGTCTACTCGGCGGTGCGCGAGCGCGATCGCAACCGCCCGAAGCGGCCCGAGCAGGCGGTCGGAGCGCTGGTCTCGACCCGCGCCGTCGTCTCCCTCGGCGACCGCCGCTACGTGCTCGACGGCCCGGTGGCGACGATCGGCCGCTCCAAGTCGGTCGAGTGCGTGCTCTCCGACCCCAACGTCAGTCGCCGCCACGCCGAGCTGCGGCGGGCGGAGAACGGGGACTGGCAGATCGTCGACCTCGGCTCCACCAACGGGATCAAGGTCAACGGCCGCCGCGTTCCCTCCACCCGGCTCAGCCCCGGTGACCAGGTCACCGTCGGCACCACCTCGTTCACCTTCGACATCGAGCAGTAGCGGCGGCTGCCGCCGTCATTAAGGTGCCTGTCGCGTGGATTACGACCCCATATCCGTAGCCCTCAAGTTCGGCTTCCTGGCCGTCCTCTACCTGTTCGTGCTCGTGATCGCGCGGAGCGCCCTCAAGGACCTGCGCCGGACCCTCTCGCCGGCCCCCGACGCGACCGGCTTCCACGCCGCACCCGCCTTCGCCGAGGAGGCGCGCGGGGCCGACGGCTGGCTCGTCGTCGAGCGCGGCGGGGGCCTCGAAGGCGGGCAGCGCTTCGACCTGATCGGGGGGCTCTCGGTCGGGCGGTCGAAGGAGTCCGACGTGCGGATCGACGACCGCTACGCCTCCAGCCTCCACGCCCGCGTCTTCTCGCGTGGAGAGCGGTTCTACGTCGAGGACATGAACTCGACCAACGGCACGCTGCTGAACGGCGCCACCCTGCAGGGGGAGGCGGACCTGGTCGACGGCGACACGATCCAGATCGGGGACACGGTCTTCCGGTTCGAGGTGGGGTAGACGATGAGCTTGCGGATCGCCGAGGAAGCCGTACGCACCGACACCGGGCGCCAGCGCAACGCCAACGAGGACTCCTACTTCACCTCCGCGCCGCTGTTCGTCGTCGCCGACGGGATGGGCGGCGCCCAGGCCGGCGAGGTCGCGTCCGGCGCGGCGATCGAGGCGATCGAGGCCGCGCACGGCGCGGGCGAGCTGCCCGAGCGCATCGTCGCGGTGATCGAGGAGACCAACGCCAAGATCCACTCCGCCGCGCGCGAGGACTCGAGCCGTGCGGGAATGGGCTGCACGCTCACCAGCGCCGTGGTCGAGGAGGA
>JALZHV010000343.1:0-650 GCA_030860625.1 Actinomycetota bacterium | reverse complement strand
GGGCCTGCCTCCCACGGGCCCGCCGGAGCGGGTGCTCGAGGAGACGATCATGGGGGCGAACCGGACGATCCACGAACTCGCCCGCAAGGACCCGGGCCTGGCCGGGATGGGGACGACGACGACCGCCGCGATCGTCGACCTCGAGAAAGAGGAGGTGGCGATCGGCCACGTCGGCGACAGCCGCGCCTACCGCTTCCGCGGCGGCAGGTTCGAGCAGCTGACCCGCGACCACTCGCTGGTCGAGGAGATGCGGCGCAAAGGGCAGCTGACCGACGCCCAGGCCGAGGACCACCCGCAGCGCTCGATCATCACCCGCGCGCTCGGTCCCGAACCGGAGGTCCAGGTCGACCTGCAGACGGTCCCCGCCCAGCACGACGACGTCTTCCTGATCTGCAGCGACGGGCTGACGACGATGCTCGACGACGAGCAGATCGGCCGCATCCTCACCCGCGCCACCTCGCTCGAGTCGGCGGCGAAGGCGCTGGTCGACGAAGCCAACCGGGCGGGCGGCCGCGACAACATCACCGTCGTCGCCTTCCGGCTCGAGGACACCGCGGCGCCGGCCGCCGGCAACCCCGGCGTCGGTCCCGACGAAGGCGCGACCCTGATCGGCTCCGACGCCGAGGCCGCCGGGCTGACCGGGACCGAGG
>JALZHV010000054.1 GCA_030860625.1 Actinomycetota bacterium | reverse complement strand
GCCCTGCACCTGGCGCGCGACCAACTGGGAGTCGCCGATCAGCTCCAGCTCGGTGCCGCTGTGCTCGGCCGCCAGCTCGATCCCGCGCAAGAGCGCCTTGTACTCGGCGACGTTGTTGGTCTCCTCCCCGATCTTCTCCCCCACTTCCTCCAGCACCTTGCCGTTGCCGTCCCGCACGACGACGCCGATCGCCGCCGGGCCGGGGTTGCCGCGGGAGCCGCCGTCGAAGTTGATGGTGAGCCAGCTCACCGGCCGCAGGCTAGCTGCTGAGGCGGAGCTTGCCGTCCTTGCCCACCTTGGCGTTCCACTGTCGGGCGGCGTAGTCGAGCTGGTCGATCTCGCTGCCCTTGGCGATCTCGAAGACGGGCCGCGCCTCGTCGCCGATCTCGACCCCCCACTGGTACCAGGAGAGCTCCCAGGCGACGGTGACCCGGACCACCCCAGGCGCCCCGGCGGCGGCGCCGACCGAGACCGAGGGCGTGCCGAGGATGCGGATGAGGCGGGCGACGGTTCGGCCCGCCTCGCTGGCGTTGAAACGGAAGGCCGCCCGCTCGAAGGGAGTCAGCTCGGCGTCTTCCAGCAACGTGGGCTGCCGACGCCGTCTCATCATGCCTGCTGAAGGTGCGATTTCAGCCGCATCACCGCCTTGGTGTGCAGCTGGGAGACGCGGGACTCGGTGACGCCGAGGACCTCGCCGATCTCGCGCAGGGTGAGGTTCTCGTAGTAGTAGAGGGCGACGACGAGCTGCTCGCGCTCGGGCAGCGAGCCGATCGCCTCGGTGAGGCGGTCCTTGATCTCGGACGAGGCGAGCGCCTCCTGCGGGTCGGCGGCGCCTTCGTCGGCGATCGTGTCGAGCAGCGAGACCTGGTCGCCGGAGGAGTCGGAGACGGTCCAGAGCTCGTCGAGCGCGTAGACGGAGGAGTTGGCGACCTCGAGCAGCGCGCTCTGCAGTTCCTCCTCGGTCATTTTCAGTTTCGCGGCGAGCTCGGCCTCGGTCGGCGCCCGCTGCAGCTCGTGCTCGAGCTTCGCCTGCGCGGCCTCGATTTCGCGGGCGCGCGAGCGGACCGAGCGCGGCACCCAGTCGAGCGAGCGGAGTTCGTCGATGATCGCGCCGCGGATACGAGTCATCGCGAAGGTCTCGAATTTGATCCCCCGCTCCGGCTCGAAGCGCTCGATCGCGCCGATCAGGCCGACCAGCCCGTAGGAGATCAGGTCGGCGTCTTCGACGTGGGACGGCAGCCCGGCGCCGAGCCGGCCGGCGACGAACTTGACCATCGGCGAGTAGGCGACGACGAGACGCTCGCGGGCGCCGTCGTCCCCTTCCCCCTTGTAGCGGCGCCACAGGTCGCGGAGCTCCACCTCTTTCACACCCGTGTCCATCAGGCGATTCTATGTCCGTTTGCGGGCTTTTGTCTCATGCGCGGGGGTGGCTGGCGGCGTAGGTGTCACGCAGCCGGGCGGCGTCGACTCGGGTGTAGACCTGGGTGGTCGAGATCGACGCGTGGCCAAGCAGCTCCTGAATCGTACGCAGGTCGGCGCCGCCCTCCAACAGGTGAGTTGCAAAGGAATGTCTAAGTGCATGGGGCGACACCCCGGCGGCCAGCGCCGCTTCGCGGGTCCAGAGCCCGAGCCGGCGGGTGATGTCGGAGTTGGAGAGGCGGCGGCCGCTCTTGGAGAGGAAGAGCGCGGGCTCGCGGGGATCGGTGGCGAGAGCGCGCCGGCCCTTGTCCAGATAGCGGCGCAGGGCGCGCTGGGCGGGCTCCCCGACCGGCAGCAGCCGCTCCTTGGAACCCTTGCCGAGCACCCGCAGCTGCTCGGTCTCGAAGTCGAGCGCGCCCTCGTCGAGGTTGACGATCTCCTCGCAGCGCAGCCCGCAGGAGTAGGCCAGCTCCAGCATCGCCCGGTCGCGCAGCTCCAAGGGCGTGCGGGCCGGGATCCGCTCCAGGAGCGAGCGCATCTGCTCGGTCGAGAGGACGTGGGGCAGCTTCTCGGAGCGCTTCGGGCTGGAGACGAGCTCGGCCGGGTTGGAGCCGGCCCTTCCGGTGCGGACGAGGAAGGCGAAGAGGCCGCGAACGGCCGCCAGCTTGCGGGCCACCGTCGCCGGGGCGGCATCGGCGCTGGAGAGGCCGGCCGCGTAGCGGCGCACGTCGCGGTAGCGGACGTCGGCGGGCGCCAGCCCCAGCTCCCCCGCCCACTCGGCGAAGCCGCCGCGGTCGCCCCCGTAGGCCCGTCGCGTCCGCTCGGCGGAGCCGCGCGCGCGCAGGTCGCGGTCGTAGGCGGTGAGCGCTGCTTCCCAGTTCACGGGGCTTCATTCGCCCCGCCGCCGCCGCGTCCTTTCCCGGCGGCTAGCCGAGATAGATCGGCGTGCCTACTTCGACTTCCTCGTAGAGCTCTTCGACGTCGGGAATCGCCATCCGCACGCAGCCGTGGGAGGCGGCGGTGCCGAGCGAGGAGGTTTCTTCGGTGCCGTGGATCCCGGCGCCTTCGTAGATCGCCATCCAGCGCGCCTTGATCGGGTTTTCCGGCCCGGGCGGGATCACCTGCCCGGCGAGCGAGCCGGCCCAGTCGGATTCCGGCACGTGCCAGTAAGGGTTTTCCTGCATGTCTTCGATCTGGTAGAGCCCTTCCGGCGTGGCGAAGCCTTCGGCGCCGACCGCGACGGTGTATTCCTTGGCCAGCTTCAGGTCCTTCCAGAGCCGCAGCGTGAAGGTGGAGCGGTCGAGCGTCAGGTAGGTCGGGTACTGCTCGGCGACCTCGTCCTTGGTGACTTCCGGCGCGATCGAGTGGGCGCGGGCGGCGATCGTGTCGGGCGCGTTGGCGCCCAAGACCGCGGCCTTCAGCTCCTTCTCCAGCAGGTTGTCGCGCAGCTTCAGGCCGTCCTTTCCGGAGACGACGATCAGTTCGGCGCCGCTCGGTTCGACATCGGCGTTCTGCGGTTCGCGGTTGACGTCCTCGGCGATCTCGCGGACGAAGCGGTTGATCGCCGGCTCGAAGTAGGTGATGCGCGGGGAGATGCTTTCCTCGACCTCGCCACCGCTGACGTAGCGGACCAGGCGACCGGGCAGGCCGCCGTCCTGGCTGTCTTCGAGCGCCTCTTCGACGGCGGCGTCGAGGTTGGCGCGAATCTTCAACTTCTTGCCGGGGAGCTCCCAGACCTCGTCGCGGAAGGTGACGCGGAGCGAGCCCTGCAGCGGCGCCAGCAGCTTGCGGCGGACGAGGCGGGTGGCTTCGTCTTCGTCCATGCCGCCGACGTCGACGCCGCCGATCGTCACGCCCTCGGCGATCTTGCCCTTCTGCGAGCTGTCGTACGCGTAAGCAGCGCCGACCACGGCGACCAGCAAAACGGTGGCGATCAGCGCCACTATCGAAGTCTTCGTTCCCATCTTTATCTCGCCCGCTCTTGAAAAGTCTAGGCAAACGCCTCCTTCGCCCTTGCCGGTTCTCTTCCCTGCAATCGACCGTGCCCGGTTTTACCCGTAGCGGCGGCGGATATCTTTCGCTTGGTGCGAACCAAGGACAAGGTCCGGGAGGAAGTCTGGAAAGCGATGGAACGCGAGGGCGTCTCCCGCTTCCCGGGCGCCGAGGGGCGCATCCCGAATTTCGCCGGGGCGAAACTGGCGGCCGAGAAGCTCGCCGGCCACCGGCTCTGGAAGCGGGCGCGGGTGATCAAGGCCAACCCCGACTCGCCGCAGACGCACGCGCGGCGGATCGCCCTCGAGGAGGGCAAGACGATGATCATGGCGGTGCCGCGCCTGCGCGACCCCCACCCCTTCCGGGTGCTGGAGCCGAAAACGCTCTCGAAGGCGGCGCTGAAGGAGGCGGCGACGATCAAGGGCGCGCTCAAGCACGGCCGGGTGATCGCCCTCGACGACCTGCCGGAGATCGACTTCGTCCTCTGCGGCTCGGTCGCGGTCAACCTCAGCGGCGCCCGGGTCGGCAAAGGCGGCGGCTACCACGACCTCGAGTACGGGATCCTCACCGACGCGGGCAAGATCGACACCCACACCACCGTCGCCACCACCGTCCACCCGATCCAGATCCTCCGCCAGCACCTGATGGTCACCGACCACGACCTGCCCTGCGACCTGATTGCGACCCCGCGCGCGGTGATCGACATCGAGCGCCAGTACGACCGCCCCCGCGGCATCCTCTGGGACCACCTGCAGCCGCCGCAGATCCGCGAGATCCCGGTTCTGGAAAGAATGGGCTATGCCTGATCTGAGCGAGGCGGCGAAGGCGGCCCTCTTCCCCGGCTCCGACTACGGCAACCCGGACCCCGAATGGCTGAAGATCGACTGGCGCGAGCACCTGCGCCGGATCGACCTGCCCGGCGCCGAGGGGGTCAACTACGTCGACATCGGCGAGGGCGAGCCGATCATCTTCATCCACGGGATCGCCGGCTGCTGGAAGAACTGGCTGGAGAACATCCCCCACTTCGCCCGCACCCACCGGGTGATCGCGCTCGACCTGCCGGGGTTCGGCCAGAGCCCGCTGCCCTCGTGGGAGATCTCGATGTCGCACTACGGGCGGCTGATCCACGACCTCTGCGAGCGTCTCGGGCTGAGCCGCGTGGCGGCGCTGGTCGGCAACTCGATGGGCGGCTTCATCGCGACTGAGGCGGTGATCGAGGAGCCGGAGCGCTTCGACCGGCTGGTGCTGATCTCCGCTGCCGGGATCAGCTTCGCCGAGTGGCAGTCGCGCCACGCGCAGATGGCGGGCAGGGTGATCAAGGCGGCGGGACCGCTGCTGACCGGCGACCGGCGGGTCTGGCTGACCCGGCCGCTGGGGCGGAAGATCGCCTTCGGCCGGCTCTTCCGCAACCCGAACAAGCTGCGGCCCGAGCTCCTGGCCGAGCAGGGGAACCCCGGCCTGCGGGCGCTCGGGTTCGGCGACGCGCTGGCGGCGATCTGGGGCTACGACACCCGCGAGCGACTGCCCGAGATCGAAATCCCGACCCTGGTCGTCTGGGGCCTGAACGACCAGATCGTCCCGGTCGAAGCGGCGCTCGGGTACCACCGCCTCATCTCCGAATCCCGGCTCGAGATCTTCGAGCGCACCGGCCACCTGCCGATGCTCGAGCGGCCGCAGCGGTTCAACCCGCTGGTCGAAGAGTTCATCGACTCCTCGCAGCCGCTGCGGGCGCGCCAGGACGACACCGTTATCGGCTAAGAAGTGATCGCGCCCTGTGAGGCCGAGGAGACCGTGGCCGCGTACTTGGCCATGATGCCGCGGTCATAAGGAGGCTTCGGCGACTCGTACTCGGCAACCCGCTTGGCGATCTCCTCGTCGGAGAGGGCGACGTCGAGGCGGCGGTTGTCGATGTCGACGGTGATCTCGTCGCCCTCGCGGATCGCGGCGATCGGGCCGCCCTTCGCCGCCTCTGGGGCGACGTGGCCGATCATCAGCCCGCGGGTGGCGCCGGAGAAGCGGCCGTCGGTGACCATCGCCACGCTCTCGCCCAGGCCCTCGCCGACGATCGCCGCGGTCACCTGCAGCATCTCCCGCATCCCGGGGCCGCCGACCGGCCCCTCGTTGCGGATCACGACGATGTCGCCCGGGTTGATCCGCTGGTCCTTGACGGCGCGGAAGCACTCCTCTTCGGACTCGAAGACCCGGGCGGGGCCGGTCTGCTGGCGCCGCTCGGTACCGGCGACCTTGACCACCGAGCCGTCGGGGGCGAGGTTGCCGCGGAGGATCGCGAGGCCGCCTTCGCTCTTCAGCGGGTTCTCGACGTGGCGGACTACTTCCTGGCCCGGCGCCTCGGTCGCGGCCGCGGCTTCCTCGCCGACCGTCTTGCCGGTGACGGTGATCGCGTCGCCGTGCAGGAGGCCCGCTTTGGCGAGGCGCTCGAGGATCACCGGCACGCCGCCGGCGGCGTAGAGGTCGGTGGCGACGAAGCGGCCGCCCGGCTTGAGGTCGGCGAAGAGCGGCGTCCGGCTGGAGATCTTCTCGAAGTCGTCGATCGTCAGCTCGATCCCGAGCTCATGTGCGAGCGCGAGCAGGTGGAGGACGCCGTTGGTCGAGCCGCCCGAGGCGCAGACGCAGGCGATCGCGTTCTCCAGCGACTCGCGGGTGATGATCTTGCTCGGCCGCAGGTCCTCGGCGAGGACGTTGATCACCAGCTCGCCGATTTTCTCGGCGACGGTCTGCTTGTCGTCGTCTTCGGCCGGGACCATCGCCGAGCCACCGGCGCTGATCCCCAGGGCCTCGAACGCGCAGGCCATCGTGTTGGCGGTGAACTGGCCGCCGCAGGCGCCGGCGCCGGGGCTGGCGACGCCCTCGAGCTCGTGCAGTTCCTCGTCGCTCATGTCGCCTTTGTTGTGGGCGCCGATTGCCTCGAAGATGTCGAGGATGGTGACGTCGCGGCCGTGCCAGTGACCGGGGGCGATCGAGCCGCCGTAGAGCAGCACCGAGGGCACGTCGAGCCGGGCCAGCGCCATCGCGCAGCCGGGGATCGTCTTGTCGCAGGCGCAGAGGGCGACGATCGCGTCGAACTGGTAGCCGCGGGCCATCAGCTCGATCGAGTCGGCGATCACCTCGCGGCTGACCAGCGAGGCCTTCATCCCCTGGGTCCCCATCGTCACCCCGTCGGAGACGGCGATCGTGTTGAACTCCATCGGCGTCCCGCCCGCGGCCCGCACCCCAGCTTTGACGTGCTCGGCCAGCCCGCGCAGGTGGAAGTTGCAGGGCATCGTCTCGGTCCAGGTGTTGGCGATCCCGACCGTCGGCTTGCTGAGGGCGTCGTCGTCGAACCCGATCCCCTTCATGTAGGCGCGCGCGTGGGCGCGGTCGGGCCCGTCGAAGACGACAGACGAGCGGGGACGGGGCAGCTTGGTCGCGGTATCGCCGTTGGTGCTCATGGGCGAAATCTACTGAGGGGGTCGAGGCGGCGGCTACACCTTTTTGGCGATGCCGCTCAACAACCTGGTCAACTCAGGCCAAGAACGTTGACGGGACCCGGTCCCTGGCCGAGATCGCGGAGGCCGTCCCTGACTGCGGCCGAAGCGATCTCGCGTGCTTTGCGCGCCGCCTCGAGCGGCCCCTCGCCGCGAGCGAGGTATGCCGCGAGCGCCGAGGAGTGCGTGCAGCCGGATCCGTGGGCGGCCCCGTCCGGATGCCGCTCCCCGGGGATCTCCACCACCTGGTCACCGTCGCAGAAGAGGTCGACCACCTCCTCGCTGTGTCCGCCGGTGACGACAACCGCCTTGGGTCCCAGCGCGGCCACCCCCCGAGCCAACTCCTCCTGACTCGCCCCCTCTCCCAGCCCAGTCAGGACTCGTGCCTCGGGGATGTTTGGGGTGGCCACCGCACAAGTAGGGAGCAGAACATCGATGAGCGCCGCCCTGGTCTCGTCGTCCAGGAGAACAGCGCCGCTCTCGGCGACCATCACCGGATCGATCACGACGGGCGCCTGCTGAACCCCCAGGTAGGTGAGAGCAACCGCAACCGCATCGATCGTTTCCGCGGAACCGAGCATCCCGATCTTGATCGCGTCGGCTCCCATGTCCTCAGCGATCGCCAGGATCTGGGCGAAGACCGCCTGCGGCGAGACCAACTCGACCATCTCGACGCCGCGAGTGTTCTGCGCGGTTATCGCGGTGATCGCCGTCATCCCATGCACACCCACCCGCGCGAACGCCTTCAGGTCGGCCTGAATCCCGGCGCCGCCCCCGGAGTCGGAGCCGGCGATCGAGAGGACGGCGGGTATGCGCTCCGAGCTCATGGGTCGCAGCCTAGAGAGCGCCGCCGCTCGGGAGACGACCCAAAGTGCGCGTGTAGGTGCCGACGTCGGAGCAGTTGACGTAGCCCAGCAGCTCCAAGCGGGCCAGGGCGGTGGCCGCGGC
>JALZHV010000053.1 GCA_030860625.1 Actinomycetota bacterium | reverse complement strand
CGTCACCGGCGAGTGGCCTTGGACTCCGCCAAGAGCGTTTCGCTCGTCTTCCCCTGCAACGAATAAACAGCTACGAACTGATGGGTTGTGTCGAGAATGCATACTCGTGCAGGAAGCCTGCACGAGTATGCAAACGGAAAATCCAGTAGACAACCGGACGTTTTTCCTACTCCACCTCAATGGCGGGTAGAGAAGCGCTAAGCCGGGACCGAAGGACCCGGCGGCCGGCATTGCTGCTGAACGAGCCTGCTGCACCTCTCACGCCCGCAAGCCAGAAATCAGCTCCTCTTGAGGTCTCACCCTCAGCATTATCACCCTCGAGGTTGAGCAGCGTCTCCTCCAAGATGCCGGAGTAGCTCTCTGCCTCGATAACCGAAAGGCCACGTGACCGAAGAAGCTCGATCACCTTGACGAGCAGGCCGTGCATGATCATGACCCCCGTGGACTTCTGCAGGGCGTAGTCCTGGGGCTCCTTGAAGGGGTCAGGGATCACCGTCTCGATTCCCTCCCAGTAAGCCTCGAGGATCTTCACCACGTTGTCCGTAGAGATCTGCTCAAAGTAGGGCGTTGAGAGAACCTGCTTCAGAGAACTGACCATCCCAGCCGACCCGATAGTGGTTTCCGCCTTCGGATCACCCGGGAAGCGGATCCGGCCTCGCCACAGCCTCGTCCTTCCGACGGCCTCCGTCACCGTCTGTGCCTTAACTTTCCAGTCTTCACCCTTTTCGACGAGCGACGCCATAAGACTCGGATCTGCCTCAGCCTGCTGCTTCAGGAGATCGAGAGCAAGATCCGTCCTCACAGATTTGGCGGTTGAGTTCACTACATAGAATTGGCGCATCTCCTCAAGCTCGCTTGCCCCAATCATGCAGACGAATGCGATCTCGTAGGAAGACCATTTTTCCGGATCCTCTTCGACTAGCTTGTCTAGAGCCGCCAGCCGGTGCTGACCGT
Organism: Actinomycetota bacterium; assembly: GCA_030860625.1. Taxonomy (GTDB): domain Bacteria; phylum Actinomycetota; class Thermoleophilia; order Solirubrobacterales; family 70-9; genus VAYN01. The sequence goes on along the minus strand of JALZHV010000053.1, from coordinate 6,937 downwards.
CGACTACATACAGTGGATTTCCGTTCGGCCGAAAGATTCCGAACTGCCGATCTACTCTCTCCAGCACTTCAGAAGGGTGGCAGCGGATGTTCAGGAGCAGCGCGGTCGGGATGTCCACTTGACCCGTTCGTAGATCCGCCGCCAGCTTGTTAACGCGTGACGGCGAAACCGGACGCTGATATCCCGACTGACGCCTGTGATCTCTCTGAGGCACCTCGTAGCGGTCGACGAGAGTGCCAGCCTGAAGGACGCCCACTACCTGCGGCCGTTGCCCCTTGGCTTCCCGAACTGCCACCCGGAATTCCTCGGAGGAGGTTCCGACGTACCCCGGCTCTTTCACCGTTACATCCATGTTGGTTCTCCTGTCGGTGCCGGTTTTTTTCTCGCTGGCGGTAGGGCCCGGCACGAACGCCACTCTCGACAGCGGTTTTCGGGAAGGAAATTAGCAGATCCATGAGCAGGATCCGCCCTTTGGATCCAAATTATGGATCCAAATTTTATTTCTTGAATCGCGCTTGAACAGGCAGTAGAGCCCCTAAAGCCCGCTGGTCCCGGCAGCCCGCAAGCCGAGGAAGAGGATCACGCCGCAGCTGACGGCCATGATGCCCATCTCGCGGCGGACGATGGCGTGGGCGAGGGACTCTTGCTCGGGCTGGGAGAGGGTTGAGGGGTCGAGGTCGCCGACCTCGTGGCGGGCGGCCTCGGAGCGGGCGCCTTCGGCGATGAAGGAGACGACGAGGGGGAGGATTCCGTAGAGGTAGTGGAGGCCGTCTTCTTGCTCGTGGCCGGTGACGACGAGGAGGCCGCCGAGAAGGGCTTGGACGAAGACCGAGGCCTGGGCGGCGCGGAGCAGGTACCAGAAGGGAATCGAGGCCCGATTGCGGAGCCAGGCGATGCCGCCGACGGCGAACGCGGCGCCGTTGAGGACGATCAGGACGACCCCCGCGGCGATGTGCAGGCTGACCATCTCTAAATCCGCCTAAAGGGGTCGGAATTCGGCTTGCTGATGCGGAAAGACACTATGTAGCAAGTTGTCACAATGTCGGTGTATAACAGCGCCTACGGCGGTTGAAGCACCCACCTCCCAATGCTCGAGACCTACCTCCCGATCCTCGTCTTCGCCTTCCTCGGCCTCACGGTCGGCGGCATCTTCGCGATGCTGAACCACCTGCTCGGCCCGAAGAAGCGGAACAGCGCGACCGCGGCGGCGCGCCGCCAAGGCGAGCCCTACGAGTCCGGGATCCCGGTCGAGGCGACCAAGGGCCTGCGCTTCGGGGTCACCTTCTACCTCGTCGCGATGCTCTTCATCCTCTTCGACATCGAGGTCGTCTTCCTCTACCCCGTCGGGGTGATCCTGAAGGAGGCCGACAGCGTCTTCGTCCTCGCCGAGCTCGGCACCTTCGTCGCCCTCCTGCTCGTCGCCTTCGTCTACGTCTGGCGGAAGGGGGCCCTGGATTGGAGGTAGAGCGCCGCAGCCTGCGCGAGAAGCAACTCGCCGCCCGCGACATCCTCCGCGGCGACCTCGAGGGCGAGGATCTCGAGCGCTACGTCGAAGAGCGGGTCGTCACCACCACCTTCGAGAAGGTCCAGAACTGGGCGCGGGCGAACTCGATCTTCCCGCTCACCTTCGGCCTCGCCTGCTGCGCGATCGAGGCGCCGATCTCGATCGTCACCGCCCGCTACGACCTCGCCCGCTTCGGCGCCGAGGCCCTGCGCGCGTCTCCGCGCCAGGCCGACCTGATCATCCTCTCCGGCCGGGTCTCGATCAAAATGGCGCCGGTCGTCCGCCGCCTCTACGACCAGATGCTGGAGCCGAAGTGGGTGATGGCGATGGGCGCCTGCTCCTCCTCGGCCGGGATGTTCTCCAACTACGCCGTCGTCCAGGGCGCCGACAAGTTCATGCCGGTCGACATCTACGTGCCCGGCTGCCCGCCGCGGCCGGAGGCGGTCCTCTACGGCTTCACGAAACTGCAGCGGAAGATCCTCGGCAACCCCGACCAGAGCTGGCGCCGGCGCTACGGCGCCTACGGTACCGAGGAGTGGGCGCGTGGCGGCCCCCGCTCGGAACCGAGCCCCGAGGCCGCCGAGGCCTACTCGGAGGCGAAACGGTCGGTCGAACGGCTGCGCGAAGAGACCGGGGAGCCCTCCCTTGCCTGACGCCCCCGGACTCGAGCTGATCCGGGGGGAAATCGAGCGCGACTGCCCCGGCGCCGTGCTCGCCACCTCCTTCGAACGCGACCGGGCGGCGCTGATCGTCGACCCCGAGCGGGTGCTCGACGTGCTGCGCTGGCTGAAGGAGCAGCCCGGCCAGCGCTACGACTTCCTCTCCAGCCTCCACGCCGCCGACTACCTGCCGAACGAGCCGCGCTTCGCCGTCCACTACGAGCTGATCAACCGCAACCGGGTCGAGCGCCTCCGGGTCAAAGCGATGCTGGCCGACCCCGGCGAGGACCTGCCGGAGATCGACTCCTGCGTCGAGCTCTTCCCCACCGCCAACGCCCAGGAGCGCGAAGTCTTCGACTTCTTCGGGATCGTCTTCCGCGGCCACCCGAACCTGACCCGGATCCTGATGCCCGACGACTACGTCGGCTGGCCGCAGCGCCGCGACTTCCCGGTCGGCGGCGAGCCCGTCACCTTCACCCACTCGGAACAGCGTTATGGCTGATCGTCAGGCAGAAGTCGGGATGAGCACGGACCTCCTGGAGACGCCCGACCGCGACCGCGAGATCATGACCGTCAACGTCGGGCCGCACCACCCGGCGACCCACGGCGTGCTCCGCCTCGTCGTCGACCTCGAAGGCGAGATGGTGCGCGAGCTGCGGCCGGTGATCGGCTACGTCCACACCGGGATCGAAAAGTCCTGCGAGAGCAACGCCTACTGGAAGGTCATCCCCTTCGTCGAGCGGATGGACTACGTCTCCTACTTCTTCCAGATGGAGGCCTTCTGCGGCGCCGTCGAGCGCTTGGTCGACCTCGAGATCCCGCCCCGGGCCAAGTACCTGCGGACGATCTTCCTCGAGCTCAACCGGATCCATTCCCACCTCGTCTGGCTCGGCACCACCGCGCTCGACCTCGGCGCGATCTCGATGCTCTGGTACTGCTTCCGCGAGCGCGACAAGATCCTCGACCTCTTCGAGATGGCGACCGGCCAGCGGATGCACACGCGCTACTTCCAGGTCGGCGGCGTGATCGAGGACATCCCCCTCGGCTGGGAGGAGAAGTGCCGCGCCTTCGCCGAGGAAATGCCGATCCGGGTCGGCCAGTACGAAGACCTGCTCGACCGCAACGAGGTCTTCCTGCAGCGGACCAAAGGCGTCGGCGCCGTCCCCCGCGAGCGGCTGCTGGAGCTGGGCGTGACCGGGCCGCTGCTGCGCGCCGCCGGCGAGCCCTGGGACCTGCGCAAGGCCACCCCCTACCTCGCCTATCCCGAGGTCGACTTCAAGATCCCGGTCGGCACCGTCGGCGACAACTACGACCGCTACCGGGTGCGGGTGGCGGAGATGGTCGAGTCGAGCCGGATCGTCGCCCAGTGCCTCGACGCCCTCCCCGACGGCCCCCACATCGCCGACGACCGCAAGTACGTGCTGCCGCCGCGCTCGGAGCTCTCGACCTCGATGGAGTCGCTGATCCACCACTTCAAGCTCGTCACCGAGGGCTTCCGCGTCGAGCCCGGCGAGGTCTATTACGCGATCGAGAACCCGCGGGGGGAGCTCGGCTGCTTCGTCGTCGCCGACGGCTCGGCGAAGCCGGCGCGGGTCCACTACCGCGACCCCTCCTTCGTCAACCTGCAGGCCTTCCGCGACATGGCGGTCGGCACCTACGTCGCCGACATGATCGCCAGCCTCGGCATGCTCGACCCGATCCTGGGAGGTGTCGACCGATGAGCCCCGAGAACGGCTTCGAGGCGCCCAACCCGCACCACCTGCCGGTCGACCCCTCGGTCGTCCGCGGCCGCGTCCCCGACCGCCGCGCCGAGGAGGAGATCCCGGAGCTGCACGAAGTCGACTGCCCGGAGGAGCTGCGCGAGCGGATCGAGGCGCTGATGGCGAAATACCCCGACCGCCGCTCGGCCTCGATCCCGGCGCTGTGGGCGGTCCAGGAGCGCTACGGCTGGTGCACCCCGGAGGGGATCCGCCAGGCCGCCGCGGTGATGAAGGTGACGCCCGCCTACCTGGAATCGGTCGCGAGCTTCTACGACCTCCTCCACACCGAACCGGTCGGGGCCCACCGGATCGAGGTCTGCACCAACATCAGCTGCTGGATGCGCGGCGGCGACCGCCTGCTCGACGCCTTCAAGGAGGCCGCCGCGGGCGACGACGAGAATTTCTACGTGACCGGCTTCGAGTGCCTCGGCGCCTGCGACATCGCCCCGATGGCCTCGATCGACCAGCGCTACTACGGCCCCCTGGAAGCAGCCGAGGCGGGCACCGCGATCGAGCAGCTGCGGGCCGGCGAAGAGGTCCTGCCCGAGAAGGCGCTGATGAAGCGCGGACTGGCGGGGGACGCCTGATGCCGCACCGGCTGGAGAGACGCGTCCTGCTCGAGCACGCCGAGGACCCGGCGCTGCGCACGCTCGACGGCTACCGGCGACTTGCCGGCGGCTACGAGACGCTCGAGCGCGCCTACAAGGACCTGGAGCAGGACGAGGTCCTCAAAGAGCTCGAAGACTCGGGCCTGCGCGGACGCGGCGGCGCCGGCTTCTCGATGGGCAAAAAGGCCTCCTTCCTCCCCCGCGGCGACATGGCCAAGTACCTCTGCTGCAACGCCGACGAGTCCGAGCCCGGCGCCTTCAAGGACCGGGAGCTGATGCAGCGCAACCCGCACCAGCTGATCGAGGGGATCGCGATCGCGGCCCTCGCCGCCGACGCCGGCCACGCCTTCATCTTCATCCGCGGCGAGTACGCCCAGCAGGCCGACATCCTCGACCAGGCGGTCGCCGAAGCCTACGAGGCGGGCTACCTCGGCAAGAACATCCTCAGCTGCCATCGCGACCTCGAGCTGGTCGTCCACCGCGGCGCCGGCGCCTACATCTGCGGCGAGGAGACCGCCCTGCTCGACGCGCTCGAGGGCAAGCGCGGCAACCCGCGCCTGAAGCCGCCGTTCCCGGCGGTCCAGGGCCTCTACGGCGGGCCGACCCTGATCAACAACGTCGAGACGCTCTCCAACGTCCCCCACATCGTCCGCAACGGCGCCGAGTGGTTCAAAGGCTTCGGCACCGAGCAGTCGCCCGGGACCAAGGTCGTCTCGATCTCCGGCGGCGTCCGCCGCCCCGGCAACTACGAGGTCGAGCTCGGCATCCCCACCCGCGAGCTGATCTACGAGCTCGCCGGCGGTCCCGAGGAGGGCCACGAGATCAAGGCCTTCTTCCCCGGCGGCTCGTCGTCGCCTGTGCTGAAGGCGGAGGAGGGGCTCGACCTCCCCTACAGCTTCGAGGCGATGGCCGAGGCCGGATCGATGCTCGGCTCCGGCTCGATCATCGTCTGCGACGACCGCGTCTCGATCCCGCACCTGGCGCTGCGGACGGCGCGCTTCTACCACCACGAGTCCTGCGGCAAGTGCGTCCCCTGCCGCGAGGGCACCAACTGGACCGTGAAGATGCTGGAGCGGATGGTCCGCAGCGAGGCGACGCCGATGGACCTCGACATCGTCAGCTCGGTCCAGCAGAACATCATCGGCCACTGCCTCTGCGTGCTCGGCGACTCGATGGCGATGCCGGTCGGGGCGATGGTCCGTAAGTTCCGAGAGGAGTTCGAAGAAGTGATGGCCAACCCCGAGCTGGTGCTGGACCCGCACGCCGTTGTCCGCGGCGCGCCCGAGACCCTGGGGGCGCAGACGTGAGCCCGAAAGGCCGCGAGGTGACGATCACGGTCGACGGGCGCGAGGTGTCCGCGGTCGAGGGCGAGATGCTCCACGACGCCGCCCGCAAGGGCGACGTCGAGATCCCCTACTTCTGTTACGAACCGAAACTCGGCGACCCGGTCGGCGCCTGCCGGATGTGCCTGGTCGAGATCGAGGGGATCCCGAAGCTGCAGACCTCCTGCTCGACCCCGGTCCGCGAGGGGATGGTCGTCCACACCCGCACCGAGCAGGTCAAGGAGGCCCAGAACGCGGTCGTCGAGTTCCTCCTCGTCAACCACCCGCTCGACTGCCCCGTCTGCGACAAGGGCGGCGAATGCCCGCTGCAGGACATCTCCTACGGCTGGGGCCCCGGCAAGAGCCGCGTGATCGACGAAAAGCGCCACTTCGAGAAGCCGATCGAACTCTCGCCGCTGGTCGCGATCGACCGCGAGCGCTGCATCCTCTGCTACCGCTGCGTCCGCTTCAGCCAGGAGGTCTCCGAAGACGCCCAGCTACAGCTGGTCGAGCGCGGCGACCGCACCTACGTCGGCACCTTCGACGAGCGGCCCTACGTCGCGCCGTTCCACGGCAACATCACCGACATCTGCCCGGTCGGGGCGCTGACCAACTACACCTACCGCTTCCGCGCCCGGCCCTGGGACATCGAGCACGCCGGCTCGGTCTGCACGCTCTGCCCGAGCCAGTGCAACGTCAGCTTCACCGTCCGCGACGAGAAGGTGAAACGGGTGCTCTCCCGCGACAACGAAGAGGTCGACGGCGGCTGGCTCTGCGACCGCGGGCGGTACGGGTTCGAGATGTTCGACGCCGAGGAGCGGATCGACGGGCCGCGCCTGAAAGGCGGCAGGGAGGCGAGCTGGGAGCAGGCGATCGAGGTGGTGGCCACGGGGCTGCGCAATGCGGGCGGCAAAGTCGCCGCGATCGTCGGCGACGCCTCCAACGAGGAGGGCTTCCTGCTGCAGCGGATCGTCCGCGACGCGCTCGGCTCCCCGCACCTCGACTCGCGCCCCTCGCGCGGCCCGAAGGCCGAGGTCCTGCGGCGGCTGGCCGAGCCGGCGATCTCGGCCAAGGTGGCCGAGAT
>JALZHV010000342.1 GCA_030860625.1 Actinomycetota bacterium | reverse complement strand
GTGCTGGGCGGCGACGTCGCCGGTGCCGTCGCGGGAGCCGTCGTCGACGACGAGGACCTCGGTCCGCATGCCGCAGACCGAAGGCGGGATCTGCTCGAGCACGACGCCGATGTTCTCGGCCTCGTTGTAGGCCGGGATCAGGATCGCGATCTTGCCGCGAAAGCGCTCCGGCATCCCGGCCTGGCGGAACTCCTCCCAGGCCAGCCCCTCCAGCGCCGCCGCCAGCTGCCGCGCGTTGCGGGCTGCCTGCGAGAGCGCCCGCAGGATCAGCCCGAAGAGGATGAAGATCGCGAAGACCGCCAAGCCGAGGATGCGGCCGCCGTTGCCTTTCTCGAACGAGAAGGCCGACAGCAGGCCGTCGACGATTTCCGTCCCCGCGACCAGCATCAGGCCGAAGCCGGCCAGGATCAGGATCAGGACGTCGGCGTTGCGCAGCGCCCGGCGGCGCAGCACCGCGTAGAGGACGAGCAGGGCCGCGAGCAGCAGCCCGGTGCCGCGCAGGGCGGTCAGCTCGGCGGGGAAGATGCCTGCTCTCGGGACCATTCGCGACCGGAGAATATGGCCGCGAGGCCGGACGAGAGGGCCAGGCCGGCGAGCGGGAAGACCAGCGTCATCAGCACCTCGTTGCGGCGTGGGGCGGCGAGGGAGACCGCGCCCACCGCGGTGATCAGCGCGATCGGCGTCGCCAGGACGACCAGCTCCCACCAGCGGCGGCGCAGGCCGAGCAGGCCGAGGCCGGCCAAGCCGAGCAGCACGAGCAGGACCTGGACGACGCGGCCGGGGGTGCTGCTCATCGCTTCGCCGACGCCGCTGCTCCACATCCGCCCGACCTTGCGCGCGGTCATCGCCAGGTAGCCGAGCGGGTCGTCCTCGAAGTACTTCTCGAAGTTTTCTTTGCCGACCTTGCCGAGGGCCTCGTCGCGCGGCAGCCCGGGGTGCTCTTCCTCGGCGACCCGGTTGAAGAGCGGGGTCGGGTTCACCGCGTCCAGCTCGGCGGAGCCCGGCTCGAGGTCGCGCCCGAGGTAGCGCTCGGCGAGGATCGCCTTCACCCGCTGGTACTCGCCGTCGCCCGGGAGGTTGGTGCCGACGTAGAGCGCCTTGCCGCCGCCGGTGGAGATCGGCACGACCTTGTCGAGGACGACGAGGTTGCGGACCGTCCAGGGGAGGATCGGCAGGAGCAGGGCGACCAGGAACGCGGCAGCGCCGGCTAGTCCCGGGCGCCATCCGCGGCTGAGGCCCACCCGCAGCCCGGCGAGGACGACGAACGCGGCACCGACCAGCAGGTACTCGGGCCGGAACATCGCGGTTAGGCCGAAGAGCAGGCCCGATACCAGCCACGGCCCCGCTCGTCCCCGCATACCGGGGACAACTCGGTTCACGCTTTCTTGACGGTCCGAGGCCCAGAGGAAGGCGAGGACGGCGGCCGGCAGCGTCAGCATCGCCGGCGGCTCGCTCATCACCACCCCGGTCGTGTGGATGAAAGGTGGGTAGACGGCGACCGCGAAGGCGGCGAAGAGGCCGACGAAGCGGCCGTGACGGCGCCTCCCGAGACGCCAGCCGAGGGCGAAGACGACGAGGATCGTCGCCACCCCCAGCAGCGCCTCGACGATCCGGGCGGTGCCTTCGCGGGCGCCGCCGGTCGCGTAGAAGGCGGCCGCGTAGAGGAAGGGCGCCCCCGGCGACCAGTCGCTCGAGTCCTCGAATTCCGGCCCACCGAAGCTCTGTTCCTCGTAGAGCGCCTTCGAGAGCGCGTAGTAGGCGCGCGAGTCGTCGCCGGGATGCGCGACGGGGTCGACGACCACGTAGGCGCGGACGAACAGCCCCAGCAGCGCGATCGCCGCCAGCGCGATCAGCGTCCGCTTCCCGTAGCGCTGCGGCAGCGCGCGGATCCAGTCGGCGACGGCGGTCAAGGCCGGCTCAGGCTATCCCGCAGCCAGGCGATTCCGACGGGGGAGAGGGCGGCGAGGAGCGGGACCAGGACCAGGACGCGGCGGGGGGAGGCGACGAGCAGGGCGCTGATCGCGGTGATCGCGAGGAAGATCGTCCCGATCAGCAGCGCCTCCCAGCGGCGGCGCCAGGCGAGGACGGCGAGGCCGAGGAGTCCGAAGGCGAGGAGCGCCCAGTGGAGCACCTTCCAGACCGGCTCCTGCATCACGTCCCGCGGCCCCTGCGACCAGATTCGCCAGACCTTGGTCGCGACGAAGCCCGCGTAATCGACCGGCTCTTCGCTGAGGTTGCCCCAAAGCTGCTCCTCGCCCATCTTCGAGAGCGCCTGGTCGGTTTCCATGCCGGGATAGCGATTCTGGGCGAGGCGGGCGAGGATCTGCTCCAAGCGCAGCCGCTTCGCGTCTTGGGGCTGGAAGAGGTTGGGATTGCGCGCCACCACCTCGGCGCCAACCTTTTCCGGGTCCCCGTCTGAAGGGAGATAGGTGCCGGCGAAGAGGACCTGGCCGCCGCCGGTCGAGATCGGGACGAAGCGGTCGAGCACGACCGCGTTGCGGGTCGTCCAGGGCGCGATGACGATGAGGAG
>JALZHV010000341.1 GCA_030860625.1 Actinomycetota bacterium | reverse complement strand
GGCGGGCCCCGGGCCCGCCTCCAACTGGCGCTGGCGAGCTTCGCCGTCTTCGCCTTCGCGGCGCCGGCGCTCCAGGCGGGCGGCGAGTCGCCCCGTAGGCAGGCCGAGCCCTTCCGCGGCGGCATCGAGCGGATCGACCCGCAGCTGCGCGAGCGGATGAGCGGCGTCTCCTGGCACCGCGGCTGCCCGGTCGGGTTCGCCGACCTGCGGCTGCTGCGGGTCAGCCACTGGGGCTTCGACGGCGAGGTCCACCGCGGCCGGCTCGTCGTCCACCGCGACTCGGCCCGGCCGATGCTGCGGACGATGCGGGAGCTCTTCCGCCTCCGCTTCCCGATCCGCCGCATGCGCCTGGTCGACGCCTACGGCGCCGACGACCGCCGCAGCATGGCCGCCGACAACACCTCCGCCTTCAACTGCCGCTTCGTCGCCGGCACCAGCCGCTGGTCCGAACACGCCTACGGCCACGCGATCGACGTCAATCCGGTCGAGAACCCCTACGTCACCAGCGACGGCTACGTCTCGCCGCCCGCCGGCGCGCCCTACGCCGACCGCTCGCGCCAGGTCAAGGGGCTGATCCACCGCCGGGGGCCGGTGGTCAGGGCGTTCGCGCGCAACGGCTGGGAGTGGGGCGGCAACTGGTCCTGGCCGAAGGACTACCAGCACTTCTCGGCCGGCGGCAACTGAGGCCCCGCCTGGCGGCCTCTACTTGACGTAGGTGATCGTCAGCTCTGCGAGGTCGTGGCGGCTTTTCCCGACGGTGCTCCGGCTGACGTAGAGGTTGACCGAGAGCGAGTTGAGAGCCGCGACGCTCAACGAGCTCGGCAGCGTGATCGTGTCGGTCACCGAAGCGGTGGAGCTGGAGTTGCAGGAGATCGGCGATTTAGAGCTCCCCTGGGCCCCGATCAGGTTCGCATCGGAGTACACCTCCGCGTAGTAGCAGACGTTCGCTCCGCTGGTAGCGGAGCGGTAGGAGTGCTTGATGCTGACCGCTTTGATCGTGGCGCCGGTCGGCACGTAACTCGGGAAGGTCAGCTTCAGGTAACGAGACGAGGAGTAAGTGGTGGCCCAGTCGCCGACGGTGGTGTGGAAGACGCCGTCGGCGGCGAAGAGCATCCACGGCGCTGCCGCCGCCGCGTTGCCGGTGGAAGAGTCGACGAAGCTCGTCTCGTAGAGAGTGAACGCCATCCCGGAGCTGCTGCCGGAGACAGTGGCGAGGTCGACGTTGAGGGGCTGGGAGGCCGAGCTGCTCGCGTAGACCCGAACCTGCAGATCGTTCGCCGTTTCCCCTTTTGCCACCTCCGGCAGCGACGTGCTGGTGGTTTTGAGGGTCGTGCCGGTGGCGCAGGCGACCGGGGAGGCGGCGCTGCCGTGCGTGCCCAGCACGGTGCCGGTTGAGGCTTTCCTCACCTCGAAGTAGAAGCAGCTCGTCGTCCCGGCCGCGGTTCCGGCGAAGTTGAAGTTGAAGGCGGCGGACGAGACAACTCCTGCCGTCGGCAGCGGGTTGTCGAACGTGTACTGGAGGAAGCGGCTCGTGCTGAAGGTCGTCGCGAAGGCGCCGCTGGCGGCGGTCCTCGAGTCGCCGGCGTAGGCACTGGTGTCGGACTGGTTGACGGCGCTCCCTCCGGCGGAGGCGTCGCGCCCGTCCCACGCCGAGACGCTGAACGTGGTGGTCACAGGGCCCGAGACGGTGACCGCCGCGCTCGCGATGTCGCCGGCCGAACCGATCGCGTAGATCGTGTGCGCACCGTTCGCCGTCCCGGCGGGGAGGGTGACGGAGACGCTCGAGGTGCCGCTGGCGGGGACCGGGCTCGGGCTGATGCTGCCGCTGAGCACCGTGCCGGTGGTGGCGTTGTCGAGGCGGAAGGTGACGGTCTGGCCGCTGACGAAGTTCTGGATCTGGCCGCTGAGCGCCGCCGGCAAGCTCGATACCGACGTCGGCGTCAGGGAAAGCGAGGGGGCGGCGACGGTGACCGCCGCGCTCTGCGCGCTCTCGCTGCCGCGCCAGTTGTTGTTCAGGGGCGTCACCGTGTAGCGCCACTGCCCCCCGGGCACAGCCTGCTCGGTACAGCTCAAGCCGGTGATCGTGCCGGAGCATCCGCTGCCGACCGTCTGAGCGTTGCCGTTGGCGTCGTAGCGCTTGATCGCGTAGCCGCTGACGGGAACGCTGCCGCCGCTGGCGCTCCAGCTCACGGTCACGCTGCGAAGGGAGGCGCAGGCGGTGGGGGAGCTTCCCGCCGCCATGGCCGCCGCCTTGGAGTAGCCGCCGCCGCTGCCGCCGACGCCCCAGCCGGCCAAGGCGGTGGCGGGGAGGGCCGCCGCGAAGGCGATTCCCAACAGGCAAGCGGCACGGCGCATCTATCGCTTCACCTTTGCCCGGTAGGCGATCGGGAAGCGAGCCCCCTGGCAGGCATTCGCCGCATCGGGCCGCATCGAGATCTTCAGGCCGATCCAGCGCCGCGATCTGGGAGGCACCCGAATGCTGCGGCGAGGCGAGGCGATGCGCACGGTCGCCGCCGGGCAGCGTCTCGAAGC
>JALZHV010000340.1 GCA_030860625.1 Actinomycetota bacterium | reverse complement strand
ATCCACTGCTTGATCTCGTAGGAGGTGGATTCGCCGAACTCGGCGATCAGCGCGAGGACCGCGTAGGAGGTGGCGGTGAGCTTGATCGACTTGCTTTTCATGATTCGAGTCGTATAGTACGGGACGAACGGTTGAAATTGCAACGGCGGGAGGCCGACATGTCCAGCAACAGCAACCCTTCCCACCCCACTATCGCTCCCAGCTACGACGCGGTCATCGTCGGCGCCAGCCTCGCCGGCTGCGCCACCGCGATCCAGCTCGGCCGCTCCGGACTGCGCGTCGCCGTGGTCGAGAAACGGCCCGACCCCAGCGCCTTCAAGCGCACCTGCTCGCACTTCATCCAGGCCTCGGGCGTGCCCGCGCTCGAACGGCTGGGCCTGCTCGAGCCGATGGAAGCGGCCGGCGCGAAGCGGCCGCGGGTGCACATCTGGTGCCCGTGGGGCTGGATCGAGTCGCCGCCGGAGCGCGCCCCGCGCGGGGTCAACCTGCGCCGGGAGGTCCTCGACCCGATGATCCGCTCGGCCGCCGCCGAGGCGCCCGGCGTCGAGATGCTGCTCGGCTGGAGCGCCGAGCGGCTGCTGCGCGAGGAAGCTGAGTTCGCCGGCGTCGCTGTGCGCAGCCCGGAGGGCGAGGAGCGGGAGATCCGCGCCCGGCTCACGGTCGGCGCCGACGGGCGCGACTCGCGGATCGCCGAGCTCTCCGGGGTGCCCGTCAAGACCTACCCCAACAACCGCTTCGCCTACGGCGGCTACTTCGAGGGCGGCGCCCCCGCCAACGCCCCCGACGCGACCGCCTGGTTCCTCAACCCGCAATGGTGCGCGGCCTTCCCCACCGACAGCGACCTCACCTTCTACGCGGCGATGCCGACCAAGGACCGGCTGCCGGAGTTCAAGCGTGACCCTGAGCGCGCCCTCGTCGACTTCCTCTCCGCCGTCCCGGACGCGCCGCCGATCGGCGAGGGGCGCCTGGTCGGCTCGATGATGGGGAAGATCGACATGACCAACCGGATGCGCAAGCCGGTGGCGCCGGGCCTGGCGCTGACCGGCGACGCGGCGCTGGCGACCGACCCGCTATTCGGCGTCGGCTGCGGCTTTGCCCTGCAGTCGGCGGAGTGGCTCTGCGACAGCGTCCGCCCGGCGCTGCAGGGGGCCGAGCCGCTCTCGAAGGGGCTGGAGCGCTACCGGCGCCGGCACGCGAAAGGGCTGCGCGGCCATGCCTTCTTCATCCACGACTACTCGACGGGGCGCCGTTTCAACCCCGGCGAGCGGCTGTTCTGGTCCGCCGCCACGCGCGATCCGGAGACGGCACTGATCCTCGAGGAGTACGGGACGCGGTTGATCGGGCCGGCGCAGATGTTCCCCCGGGCACTGCCGCGCGCCGTCGCCGTCAACGTCCGCCACGCCATAGAGTCCCGGCGGTGACCGACCCCGCGGAAGCTCGCGACAAGCGCTGGATCGCCCTGATCCTGCTCTGCTCGGCGCAGTTCGTCGTCGTGCTGGACGCCTCGATCGTCAACGTCGCCCTGCCGACGATCGGCGAAGCGCTCGACTTCACCGAGAGCAGTCTGCCCTGGGTCGTCAACGCCTACGTGCTCACCTTCGGCGGCTTCCTCCTGCTCGGCGGGCGGCTGGCGGACCTGCTCGGCCGGCGGCGCGTCTTCATGTTCGGGCTGGTGCTGTTCGCGCTCGCCTCGCTGCTCGGCGGCCTGGCGAGCACCTCGGGGCAGCTGGTCGCCGCCCGCGCCCTGCAGGGCCTCGGCGGCGCGATCCTCTCCCCCGCCGCCCTCTCGATCGTCGCCACCACCTTCAAGGACGGCGCCGAGCGCAACAAAGCGCTGGGGATCTGGGGCGCGGTCGCCGGTTCCGGCGGCGCCGCCGGCGTGCTGCTCGGCGGCGTCCTCACCGAATACCTCGGCTGGGAGTGGGTGCTCTGGGTCAACGTCCCGATCGGGATCGCCGCGGCGGCGCTGGCACCGAGCCTGATCGCCGAATCGCGCGCCGAGCAGGAGACGCGGCACTTCGACTTCGCCGGCGCCGCGACGATCACCCTCGGCCTCTCCGCCCTGGTCTTCGCCCTGCTCGACGCCGAAGACGCCGGCTGGGGCTCGGCGCAGACGATCGGCACGCTGGTCGCCGCGGCGATCCTGCTGATCGCCTTCGTCGCGATCGAGCGCCGCTCGAAGGCGCCGCTCGTCCCCTTCCGGGTCTTCCGCATCCGCACGATCACCGGCGCCAACGTGGTCGGGATCCTCGTCGGCGCCTCGCTGTTCTCGATGTTCTTCTTCATCTCGCTCTACATGCAGCAGGTGCTCGGCTACAGCGCGATCAAAGCCGGGCTCTCCTACCTGCCGCTGGCGGTCTCGATCATCCTCTCCGCCGGCATCGCCTCCGCCCTGGTGACCAAGGTCGGCTTCAAGCCGATCCTCGCCACCGGCATGGTGCTGATCGCGGCCGGCCTCCTCTGGTTCTCCCAGATCGACCCCACGGGCACCTTCCTCGCCGACATCCTCGGCCCCTCCCTCCTCGCCGCCGTCGG
>JALZHV010000052.1 GCA_030860625.1 Actinomycetota bacterium | reverse complement strand
CAACGACGCCTGGAAAAAAGGCGGCGCGCCGGTCTGGAACACGCCCGCGGTCGACCCCGAACTGAACATGCTCTATTTCTCGACCGGCAACGCCTCGCCTGACCTCAACGGCAGCGGCCGGCCCGGCGAAAACCTCTACGCCGCCTCGATGGTCGCGATCGACGCCAAAACCGGCGAGTACAAATGGCACTTCCAGCAGGTCCACCACGACATCTGGGATTACGACGCGCCGAGCCCGGTCGTGCTCTGGGACGCCGAGGTCGACGGCGAGGAGGTGAAGGGGATCAGCCAGCCCGGCAAGACCGGGTGGCTCTACATGCTCGACCGCGAAACCGGCGAGCCGGTCCACGGGATCGTCGAGAAAAAAGTTCCGCAGGACAAAAAACAGCAGGCGACCTGGCCGACCCAGCCCTTCCCGCTGACCGAGCCGTTCGTCTCCCACGACGTCAGCGAAGAGCAGATGGCGGAAATCAAGGAACTGGCGGAAGGCACCTTCGAAGGCAAAGGAAAACTGCAGATCGAAGAGGGTGAGATCTTCGACCCGTTCGGCAAGAACGCGAAAGTGATCGCGCCGGGGCCGAGCGGCGGCGCCAACTGGCCGCCCTCGAGCTACAACCGCGACACCGGCGACGTCTACATCTGCGGCATCTCCAGCTACGCCGGCTACATGACCGAAGGCCTCGAAGGGCACAAAGAAGCCGGGGACATCTACCTCTCCAGCGTCTTCACGCTGACCGGTTTCGGCACCTATGATGGCACCCTGACCGCGCAGGACGTCAACACCGGCGAGATCGAGTGGCAGAAGGAATTCGACGGCGAATCTTGTTACAGCGGCACGGTCACGACCGCCGGCGGCCTCGTCTTCGTCGGCCGCAGCAGCGGCGAGCTGGAGGCCTACGACGCCGAGACGGGCGAGGAGCTGTGGTCCTTCCAGACCGGCGCCGGCGCCAACACCACCCCGTCGATCTTCGAATGGGAGGGCAAGCAGTACGTCGCCTTCTACGCCGGCGGCAACTCGCTCGCGGCGAGCGCCCACGGCGACAACCTTTGGCTCTTCTCGCTCGAGGGCGAGATGGAGGAGATCGAGACCGGCGGCAAAGGCGAGCAGGGCCAGCACGCCGGTGAGGAAACGCCGCAGGTCGAGGTCGAGGAATCGGAAGGCTCGCCCGACGAAGCGGCCGGCGGCGGCGGCGAAGGCAAAGAAAACGTCGAAGAGGAATCGGCCGGCGGCGACCCGACCGCGGGCAAAGCGATCTACTCGGAAAACTGCTCGATCTGCCACGGCGCCACCGGCGCGGGCGGCAACGGCGGCCCCTCGCTGAAAACCTCGCCGCTGGCGAAGAGCCTGAACGGGACGATCGAACAGGTCACCGAAGGCGGCAACGGCATGCCGGCCTTCGCCGAATTGCTCTCCAGCAAGGACATCGAAGACGTGGCCGCTTACGTGGTCGAAGGGATCAACGGCAAATAGCGCGCTCGGCGGGCGAGCTTCGGTAGAAAGGGCGTATGTCATCTACTGCTGCAGCGCCGCCGATTCGACCGCAGGACTTCCTCGCTCTCGATGCGCTTCTCTCCGATGAGGAGCGGGATATCCGGGATGCGGTTCGGGCTTTCGTGCGGGACAAGGTGGTGCCGAACGTGGGGGAGTGGTTCGAGGAGGCGACGGTGCCGGTGGCGGAGCTGGCGCCGGAACTGGGGAAGCTCGGCGCCCTGGGGATGCACCTGGAGGGGTACGGCTGCGCGGGGGCCAGCGCCACCGCCTACGGGCTCGCCTGCATGGAGCTGGAGGCCGGCGACAGCGGCATTCGCAGCCTCGTCTCGGTGCAGGGGTCGCTGGCGATGTACGCGATCTGGCGCTGGGGGTCGGAGGAGCAGAAACAAGCGTGGTTGCCGCGGATGGCCGCAGGGGAGGCGATCGGCTGCTTCGGGCTGACCGAGCCCGACGCCGGCTCCGACCCGGGCTCGATGCGGACCCGCGCCCGTCGCGACGGCTCCGACTGGGTCCTGCACGGGCAGAAGATGTGGATCACCAACGGCTCGGCCTCCGAGGTCGCAGTGGTCTGGGCGCACACCGACGAAGGGGTGCGCGGCTTCCTCGTCCCGCGCGGGACCAAGGGCTTCACCACGCAGGACATCCACAAGAAGCTCTCGCTGCGGGCCTCGATCACCTCGGAGCTCTTGCTCGACGACGTGCGGCTGCCGGCCGACGCGGTGCTGCCCGAGGTGAGCTCGCTGAAGGGGCCGCTCTCCTGCCTCAACGAGGCCCGCTACGGGATCGTCTGGGGCGCGGCCGGGGCGGCGCGCGCCTGCTACGAAGCGGCGCTCGCCTACGCGACCGAGCGAGTCCAGTTCGACCGGCCGATCGCCTCTTTCCAGATCCAGCAGCAGAAACTGGCGGAGATGGTCCTCGAGGTGAACCGGGCGACGCTGGTGGCAATGCACCTGGGGCGGATGAAGGACGCGGGGACGCTGCGGCCCGAGCACGTCAGCCTCGGCAAGCTCGGCAACGTCAACGGCGCGCTCGAGGTGGCGCGGACGGCGCGCCAGGTGCTCGGCGCCAACGGCGTCACGCTCGAGTATCCGGTGATCCGGCACATGAACAACCTCGAGTCGGTGGTCACCTACGAGGGGACCGCGGATGTCCACGCGCTGGTGATCGGCGGCGCCGTCACCGGTATGCAGGCCTTTAGGTAATACACGAGTTTCTAAAGATTTACCTGCAGCTGGGCGATGGTCCTGCATGGCCTCTTGCAGCAGCCCTTCACTCGTCCTCATCGACGATCACGAAGCGATGCGGGACGGCCTGGGTGTCCTCCTTGAGCGGCGTGGCTTTCGCGTCCTCGCCACCGCCAACACCGCGGCGGCCGGCGAGGAGGCGATCGCCGAGCACCGCCCCGGGATGGCCGTCGTCGACCTCGATCTTCCCGACGAGCCCGGCACCGCGCTGATCCGGCGTCTCTCGGCGCGGGGCGACGAGCTCAAGCTCCTCGTCTACACGGGCCTCAGCGATCCCTCGCTGCTCCCCGAGGTGTTCGAGTGCGGGGCGGACGGCTTCGTCGCCAAGCCGGGGGGCCTGTCGGTCCTGGTCGAGGGGCTGCGCGAGGTCTGGCGCGGCGGCAGCTACCGCGACCCGTCGCTGGTCAAGCTCTCGCGGACTTCAACGCAGTCGCGGCTGCTGAGCCGACGGGAGGCCGAGATCCTCGAGCTCCTCTCCGCTGGCCTGACCGGGGAGCAGGTGGCCGAGCGCCTTGTCCTCTCTCCGGAGACGATCCGCACCCACATCCGCAACGGAATGAACAAGCTCGAGGCGCGGACCCGGACCGAGGCCGTCGTCCGAGCCCTCGAACGGGGAGAGATCGGGCAGGGCTGAGCTCATCCGCTCACCAGCCTCATGGCGTTGTCCAGCCAGATGGCCGTGTTCATGAAGAGCATGGCGAGGTTCAGCCAGAGCGTGGTCGACATGGTGCGCTGCAAGTCCATGCCTGAAGGATCGCCAGCGTTCCCAAATTGACGAATCCCCGATATGAGGTAACGGAAGTGTGCGCTCGTCACACAATCGGTACGCCTCGTTCTAGCTGACGGCACACCCACGTCTTGTTCGGTGCGCCCGCGCGGCGGAGCATCTCGCCTTCGCAAATCGAACGGAGGGAGGCAATCGATGATCTACGCGCTGATGGGCTACCTGCACGCGACGATCTCCTGGCGGGTGCGGGAGATCCGGCGGCTGGCCGACGAGAGGGGGCAGGGGACGGTCGAGTACGTGGGGCTGATCCTGCTCGTCTCGCTGCTGATGGTCGGGATGGTCGCGGCGATGAAAGGTTTCAACGGCAAACAGGGAACCGAGCTCGCCGACGTGATCGTCAACAAGATCAAGGAGGCGGTCGACAAAGTCGCGTTCAAATAGCCCGCTCAAGCGGACAGCGGGGTTCGTTGACTACATGGAACATGTCTGACCGGCAGGACCGTCAAAACCAGTAGGAGGAAGAGATGGCTCAGGAGTTGGTCGACAGAGGCCATGGGAAAAACGAACCCCGCGGCATCAAAAGAGTGCCGCGGTCGAGTCTGCACGAGGGGCGATTCGGGCGCCTGTTCCGGCGGTTGCCGCCGGCGCCCGATCTCAGCGACAAAGAGCTGAGGGATCTGGCGGAGAGCATGCGCGAGCCGAAAGGCGCCAAAGCGGCCCAGCTCGACAACCCGAAAATCCCCGCCGGGTACACCTACTTCGGCCAGTTCGTCGACCACGACATCACCTTCGATCCGGCCTCCAGCCTGCAGCGGCAGAACGATCCCGACGCGCTCGTCAACTTCCGCTCGCCCCGTTTCGACCTCGACTGCGTCTACGGCGCCGGACCGGACGACCAGCCCTACCTCTACGACCAGCCAGGGCGACTGAAACTGCTGATCGATCCCAAAAACAGCAAAGGCGAACCGGACCTGCCGCGCAACGGGCAAGGCGTGGCGATTATCGGCGACCCGCGCAACGACGAGAACATCGTCGTCAGCCAGTTGCAGCTGACCTTCTTGCGCTTCCACAACAAGGTGGCGGCCAAAGTCGCGGCCGACAAATCGATCCCCAGGGAGCGCGAGTTCGAGGAGACGCAGAAACTGGTCCGCTGGCACTACCAGTGGGTGATCCTCGACGACTTCCTGCCCCGGATCGCGGGCAAAGCCGCGGTCAACGAAAGGGTCGAGCGGAAAAAAGACGGGATCAGGATCGACCCGCGCTGGTTCGAACCGAGGGAGAACCCGTTCATGCCGGTCGAGTTCTCCGTCGCCGCCTATCGCTTCGGCCACAGCCAGATCCGCCCGGTCTACGACCTCAATCAGGTGGTGACCAACGTGCCGATCTTCATCCCCGGAGAAAAAGTCGGCGAACTCGATGACCTGCGCGGGTTCCGGCCCCTCCCCGGCGCCTGGACCATCGACTGGTCCTTCTTCCTCGACGGAGCGCCCGGGCGGGCGAAAAAACCCCAGCCCACGCGGAAGATCGACGCCAGGCTCGCGCGCGGCCTCTTCGACCTGCCCGGCTTCCGCCAGCAGGAGTCCTCGCTTGCCTTCCGCAACCTCAAGCGCGGCCAGGCCCTGCGGCTGCCCTCGGGCCAGGACGTGGCCGAGCGGATCGGGGTGAAACCGCTCGGCGGCAAAAAACTCGGGGCTCCGGAGCCGACGCCGCTCTGGTTCTACATCCTCAAAGAGTCCGGCCTCCAAGGCGGGCAGCAGCTCGGTCCGGTCGGCGGCCAGATCGTCGCCGACGTCCTGCTCGGCCTGCTGAAGGAGGACAAGCACTCCTTCGTCAACCAGCGACCCGACTGGCGTCCGACCCTCGGTCCGAAAAAAGGCAAATTCACCCTCTCCGACCTGGTCAAAGTCGCTCTCGGCTGAATCGGCGACCGGAACGCCCCGCGGCTTCGCTGCCGCGGGGCGCTTCCGCGTGCGAAACTCGCGCGATGCCAGCTTCCCGCAGCTACGACAGAGCCCCTGCCGACATCCGACCGGTGACGATCGATCCCGGCTTCGTCGAAAGTGCCGCCGGGTCGGCGCTGATCTCGATCGGGAGGACGAGGGTGATCTGCACCGCCTCGGTCCAGGAGCAGGTGCCGCGCTGGATGGTGGGCAAGGGCAAAGGCTGGGTCACCGCCGAGTACGCGATGCTGCCCGCCTCGACCGGCGACCGCAAGCAGCGCGATATCTCGAAGGGCAAACAGGACGGGCGCGGGGTCGAGATCCAGCGCCTGATCGGCCGCTCGCTGCGAGTCGTCGTCGACTTCAAGGCGATGGGCGAACGCAGCGTCTACGTCGACTGCGACGTGCTCGAAGCCGACGGTGGCACCCGCTGCGCGGCGATCACCGGCGGCTACGTCGCCCTGCGCCAGGCCTTTCAAAAACTGCTCGACAAGAAACTGCTCGACGAGCTGCCGCTGACCGGGTCGGTGGCGGCGGTCAGCGTCGGCATGGTCAACGGCCGCGCGCTCTGCGACCTCGACTACGGCGAGGATTCCAACGCCGAAGTCGACGCCAACGTGGTGATGACCGGCGACGGCGGACTGGTCGAGGTGCAGGCGACTGCGGAGCGGACGCCGCTCTCGCGCGCCTCGCTGGACGAGCTGCTGGCGCTCGCCGAGAAGGGGATCGGGCGCCTGCGGGAGGTGCAGGAGCGGGTGGCGTGATCCTCGCCACCGGCAACCGGCACAAGGTGGCGGAGATGTCGCAGCTGCTGCGGGGGGTGGACCTGGAGCCGCTGCCGGCGGGGATGGAGATGCCGCCGGAGGACGGCGACAGCTTCGAGGCGAACGCCCTGATCAAGGCCCGCGCCGCCCACGCCGCGACCGGCAAGGCGACGATCGCCGACGACTCGGGGATCGAAGCCCGCGACCTCGGCGGCGCTCCCGGGATCTACTCGGCCCGCTACGCCGGCGAAGGCGCCAGCGACGAGGAGAACCTGGCGAAGCTGCTGCGCGAAGTCGACGCCGCCGGGGGCGAGCGCCGCGCCGCCTACGTCTGCGCGCTCGTCCTGATCGACGAGGGCGGCCACGAGTACGTCTTCGAAGCGCGCTGCGAGGGGACGCTGCTGCGCGAGGGTCGCGGTGAGGGCGGCTTCGGCTACGACCCCGCCTTCGTCCCCGACGAGACCGGCCCGGGCGACGAGCGGACGATGGCGGAGCTGACGCCCGAGGAGAAGCACGCGGTCAGCCACCGCGGCAAGGCGGCGCGGATGCTCGCCCGCCACCTGGGCCTGGAACCCGAGAGCTAGCCATGATCCGGACCAAATCCGGCGCGGCGGCGCTCTCGATCGCCTCCAACTCGATCCTGATCGCGCTCAAGCTCGCGGCCGGCGCGATCACCGGCTCGATCGCGATCATCACCGAGGCGATCCACTCGCTGATCGACCTCGTCGCCTCGGTGATCGCTTTCGTCTCGGTCCGCAAAGCCGACGAGCCGGCCGACGTCGACCACCCCTACGGCCACGAGAAGGTCGAGAACCTGGCCGCCAACGTCGAGGGGATCCTGATCCTCGTCGGCGCCGCGATCATCGTCTACGAGGCAAGCCACCGCCTAGCCGCCGGCGCTGAGGTCGAGTCGCTCGGCATCGGCATCGGGGTCATGGGCCTCTCGGTGGTCGCCAACCTCGTCGTCTCCGGCGTCCTCTACCGCCGCGCCCGCGAGCACGACTCGGCGGCCCTGGAGGGCGACGCCGCCCACCTGCGCACCGACGCCCTCACCTCGGCGGGCGTGCTGGTCGGCCTCGCTCTGGTCGAGCTCACCGGCGTCGTCGCCTTCGACTCGATCACCGCCCTGCTGGTCGCCGCCGCGATCGTCTGGGCGGGCATCAGGATCATCCGCCGCTCCTCCGGCGTCCTCGTCGACGAAGCGCTGCCGGACCGGGAGATGGACCGGATCGAGGAGGCGATCGCCACCGCCCGCACCCCCGAGGTCGCCGGGTACCACAAGCTCCGCGCCCGCCGCGCCGGCGCCCGCCGCCACATCGACTTCCACGTCCAGTACCGCTCCGGCACCACCCTCGAGCGCGCCCACGACCTCGCCCACCAGATGCGCGCCTCGATCGAGGCCGAGATCCCCCAGGCCGAGGTCCTGATCCACGTCGAGCCCGAGACCTCCTACCGCGAGCGCGAAGAGGGCCCCTACCGCTCGGGCTAAGGCGGGGGGAGCAGGTTGACGCCGGCGGCGAGGCCGATGGCGACGAGGGTGACCGCGTAGCCGGTGTAGCCGCTGAAGGCGAAGAGGACGGCGGCGATCGCGCAGACGGCGACGGTGAGGATCCAGGAGGCTCGGGCGAGGGTCACGGTCGGTATTTTCACGCAGATGCCCGACGCTTCCGCCACCGCCCCTCCCTCCGGGGATTCCGCGGAGGCCGCGCTGGCGTTCCTGAGCGAGATGTCGCCCGACCTGCGGGGGGCGGCGATCCTCGGGCCGGAGGGGGAGGTGCTGACCGCCTCGGAGGGCGATCCGGAGCGCTGGGGCGAGGACGCGG
>JALZHV010000339.1 GCA_030860625.1 Actinomycetota bacterium | reverse complement strand
ACTTAGAGCGAGTAGCCCTTGCTGTCATCGAGCCTGAAGGCCGTCGAGACCGGTTCGGGAGCGGGGGTAGCCGCACCCGCCGGGGAAGCCGAGCCCACCACAACCATCAAAGTCACCAGGAGGATGCGGAGAACCCGCTGCGTTCCCATTACTCGAAGAGCCTACGGAGGTAAGCGTGGCGAAGGTGGGCCTCGAAGCCGGCGCCGGTCAGGGAGACATCCGAGTTGCCGGGGAAATCGACCTCGAGGTTGCCGGTCCAGCGGTTCCTCGCCTCGGCGTCGCGGCGGAAGAGCGCGGAGCCGGAGAAGGGCGCGGGCGGGGCCAGGGACGCCGAGCGCAGCTGCGGGTCGAAGTCGAAGGCCGTCGCGGCGTAGGTCCCTTCGATGGCGCGGTGCACGTGGATCCGGCCGCGCTTTTCGTCGATCGAGGCCTGCGCCTTCACCCGCGCGCCGGGGCGGTTCTGGTTCACCTGCAACGAGACCCGGCCGAGCCGCTTGCGCGCCGTGGCGGTGAGCCGGGCGCCGGGACCGCTCCCGAAGATTTCGATGATGCTGACGCCACCGCAGATGACGTCGATGTACGGGTGCAGCGAGAGCGGCAGGCGCGTGGCGCCGGCGTCGGCGAAGCCCTCCTCGCCGTGGAACTCGAACTCCCCGACGTAAGAGCCTTTCTCGTAGGGGACCACTTGATCGGGCTGGCAGACCGGCGCCGCCTTCCCTTTCTCACCTGAAGGCTCGAACTTCAGCGCGATCTTCCCCACGGCACCGAGGTCGGCTTCGACCGTCGTGTCGGTGACGGTCGCGGGGGCGACGTAGGAGACGAAGCTGCCCTTGCGGATCAGCCAGATCACCACCCTCCCCTGCTTGAACCCAGGCTCCGAGGTCGCGATGACGCGCATCGAGTAGCCGTTGCTCGCCTTCAGGTTGAAGGCGGCGAAGCCGCCGGTGTCGCGTTCTCCCATGGCCGACGCAGGGGCAGCCGCGATGAGCAGGGCAACCCACAACGACAGCGCGACAGCACCAATCTTGCTCCAGCAATCCCCCGCCATTCAGCGATCCTAGGCGAGGAACAGGCGGGCCGCCGACCCGAATCTGATTCGATAGCCGCTCATGGCTGTCAGCGCCCAATACAGCGTCACGATCCGCGTCGAGCTGGACGCGCGGCAGGAGCCGCTCGGGCGGCTGACGGCGGCGATCGCCGAGGCCGGCGGGCAGCTGCAGGGCGTCGACCTCGTGCCCGGCGCCGGGCCAGAGGGCAAGCGCGTCCGCGAGTTCACGATCGACGCCGCCGACCGCGACCACTGGGAGAAGATCCTGCGGGCGATCGGCTCGACCCGCGGCGCCCGCGTCCTCGACTACGTCGACCGGACGATGCAGATGCACCGCGGCGGCAAGATCGAGCAGCGCAACAAGTACCCGCTGAAGACCCGCGACGACCTCTCGATGGCCTACACCCCCGGCGTCGCCCGCGTCTGCATGGACATCCACGCCGACCGCAGCAAAGCCTTCGAGTACACGATCAAGAAAAACACGGTCGCGGTCGTCTCCGACGGCAGCGCCGTGCTCGGCCTCGGCAACATCGGCCCCGAGGCGGCGATGCCGGTGATGGAGGGCAAGTGCATGCTCTTCAAAGAGTTCGCCGGGGTCGACGCCTTCCCGATCTGCCTCGAGACCCAGGACGCCGACGAGATCGTCCGCACGGTCGAGCTGATGGCCCCGACCTTCGGCGGCATCAACCTCGAGGACATCTCCGCCCCGCGCTGCTTCGAAATCGAGGACCGGCTCAAGGAGAGCCTCGACATCCCCGTCTTCCACGACGACCAGCACGGCACCGCGATCGTGACGATGGCGGCGCTCTTCAACGCGCTGAAGATCACCGGCAAGCCGATCGAGCAGCTGCGGGTGCTGGTGGTCGGCCTCGGCGCGGCGGGGGTAGCCGTCACGAAGATGATGCAGGAAGCCGGCGTCAGCCACATCGTCGGCTGTGACCGCAAAGGCGCGCTCTCGACCGAGCGCGAGGACTACCAGGCGGGTGAGATGAACGAGACCAAGCGCTGGTTCGCCGAGAGCTTCAACCCCGACAAGGTGAGCGGCACCCCCGACGACGCGATCGAGGGCATGGACCTCTTCATCGGCCTCTCCGGTCCGGGGATCATCCAAGCCGAGTCGCTGGCGAAGATGAACGACGACGCGATCGTCTTCGCGATGGCCAACCCGACGCCCGAGGTGATGCCCGAGGACGCCGCCCCCTACGTGCGGATCATGGCGACGGGGCGCTCCGACTACCCGAACCAGATCAACAACGTGCTCGCCTTCCCCGGCGTCTTCCGCGGCGCGCTCGACGTCCGCGCGCCCGCGATCACCGAGGAGATGAAGCTGGCGGCGGCGCGGGGAATCGCCGGCGGGGTGGACGACGACGAGCTGGACGAGGAGTACATCATCCCGAGCGTCTTCAACCGGGACGTGAGCCGCGCCGTTGCGCGCGCAGTCGCCGAGGTGGCGGAGCGCGGCGAGGAGCAGGAGTCCGAGCAGCCTACCGTGGAGGGCACGGC
>JALZHV010000051.1 GCA_030860625.1 Actinomycetota bacterium | reverse complement strand
GCCGAGGAGCGGGGCCGGGCTCTGCTGGCGCGCTTCGGCCTCGCCGGCCGCGAGGACGACCGCCCCGACAATCTCTCCGGCGGCCAGCAGCAGCGGGTGGCGATCGCCCGCGCCTTCGCCGGCCGCCCCCGCGCCCTGCTGCTCGACGAGGTCACCAGCGCCCTCGACCCCGAGCTGGTCGGCGAGGTGCTGGCGGCGGTGCGGGACCTGAAGGAAGAGGGGATGACGATGCTGATCGCCACCCACGAGATGAGCTTCGCCAAGGAGGTCGCCGACCAGGTCGCCTTCCTCCACGAGGGCCGGATCGTCGAGCAGGGCCCGCCCGTCCAGGTTCTAGAATCTCCGCGGCGGGAGGAGACGCGGCGCTTCCTCAGCCGTCTGCTCGAGGCCGGGCGCGCCTGACAGGGCTGATGCGCGCCCGTTGGCATACCCAGATTCTGCGAAATCAATCAAAAAATTTGACGCACGCAGAGGATGCGGCTATGCTGCCGCGGCGCTTGAGCAATCAGGGTTACTGCCAAGCGCTGCCACATAGCTAGCACCCGTGCCTTAATCGGTTAAAGGGTCGGCGTTGTAAGCCGAAGATCCGGGTTCGAGCCCCGGCGGGTGCATTTCGAACAACCAATTCGAAGCAACCAACCGTTCGAAATCGAGGCTATGGGCGAGAACATCTTCAAGAGATTCGACGAAGTCGCGGCGGGGGAGAGCGGCAAGGCTCTGTGGGCGGCGCGGGCGCCGTACCGGCCGGAGCCGGAGTTCGACCTGATGCTGATCCCGCGGCTCCCGAAGGGGACCGACTGGCGGGAGGACGCCGAGGCGAAGGCGGCGCTCGACCGGATCGAGGCCGAGCCGTGGATCGACTCGGTCGACCGCGAGGGCAAGCAGGTCACCGCCCGCCTCGCCGACGAGTGGATCGAAGCCGAGGGCGAGGCGATCCGCAGCGGCGAGCGCGGCGACGCCTACTACGCCGACATGGCCGCCGAGAACCGCTACGCGATCTACTTCTGGGGCGCCAACACGACCAAGGCGCTGCACATCGGCCACCTCCGCAACCTTGCCGTCGGCAACGCGATCGCCGGCGCGCTCAAGCAGGCCGGCGCCAGGGTCGAGAACCGCAGCCTGATCTGCGACGTCGGCCGCAGCATGGGCGAGGCGATGGCAGGCGTCGCCACCCGCGCCGGCGAGGAGCCCCAGCCCGACGGCAGCCAGAAGAGCGACCACTTCGTCGGCTTCTGTTACGCCGACTACGTCACCGCCAGCCGCAACGGCGGCCAGGGCGACGACGGCGCCGAGGACTCGGTCGCCCGCGAGTCGACGCAGTACAACGACAAAGCCGACGAAATGATGATGCGGGTCCTCTCGGGCGACCAGAAGGCGCTCGAACTGTGGTCGAAGACCCGCTCCTGGGTGATCTCCGGCCAGCGCAAAACCCTGGCCCGGCTCGGGATCGCCTTCGACAAGGTGATCTTCGAGTCCGATTACCTGCCCGAGGTGCGCGAGTTCGCCAACCAGGGCCTCGCCGACGGGACGCTGACCAAGCGCTGGGGCGACGACATGGTCATGTACGAGACCGAACGCGAGGAGCTCGAAGAGATGCCCCTCGTCCGCTCCGACGGCCTGCCGACCCAGCACATGCGCGCGCTCGCCTACTGGGCCGCCGCCGACGAACTCGACGACGTGATCTCGATGCAGGTCTGCGGCAACGAGTGGGTCGCCCACGTCACCTGCCGCCGCAAGCTGATCGACGAGATGGGGCTGCAGAACGGCAACGGCAACGGCTCGGCCCGCGGGGGCGGCCCGCCGACCTACGACATCTTCCACGGCATGGTCGCCCGCGGCAACGAGTCGATCAGCTCCAGCAAGAAAAACGCCGAGCTCGTCGACGACCTGATCGAGTGGCTGGAGGAACAGCTGGAGACGAACGAGGAGCTGGCGGAGGAGATGCGGCGCCACCCGCACCCCGAGCGGGTGCCGGCGCAGGTCGCGCTCGGCTACTTCCTCCTGCAGCCGACGACCAAGCAGGTCGAGTTCGGCAACGAGAAACTGCTGCGGGAAGGCAAAGGCAGCCTCGGCTGGGACCTGGCGCGGGCGCAGGCCCACCACGCCTCCACCGAGCTGCGGGGCGAGAGTCCCGCCGAGGATCCCGACTACCGCTTCGCCGTGGTCCAGTCGGAGCACTACCGGGTGCACCTGCGCAGCGCCGTCGAGGGCTTCGACGTGGCGCCGCTCTCAAAGTACCTCTCGCACTTCGCACGCTGGTACAGGGAAGACGAGCGGGCG
This sequence comes from Actinomycetota bacterium, assembly GCA_030860625.1. GTDB lineage: Bacteria > Actinomycetota > Thermoleophilia > Solirubrobacterales > 70-9 > VAYN01. The sequence goes on along the minus strand of JALZHV010000051.1, from coordinate 5,716 downwards.
CCGGAGGTCGAGAAGGTCGTGCAGCCGGTGCTGGAGCAAGGACTACGGGGACTGGGACTAGAGGGAGCCTGATGAAAACGCTGTTGGTCGATAACCACGATTCCTACACCTACAACGTGTTCCACCTGTTGGCCTCGGCCTCGGGCGAGGAACCGATGGTGGCGAGCAACGACGCCGTCTCCTGGCGGGTGCTGAAGAGGATGGACTTCGACGCGATCGTGCTCTCGCCGGGGCCCGGGCACCCGAGCCGCTGGCACGACTTCGGCGTCTGCAGCGACATCCTCCGCAACAGCGAAATCCCCGTCTTCGGGATCTGCCTCGGCCACCAGGGGATCGGCAACCTGCTCGAGGGCACCGTCAACCGGGCGCCGATGGCGATGCACGGCCGGCTCAGCCGGGTCATGCACGAAGGCAAGGGCCTGTTCAAGGACGTGCCGCAGGGGTTCGAGGTCGTCCGCTACCACTCGCTGGCGATCACCAGCCCGCCCGGGCCGGAAGGGAGCATCGTCGCCTGGTCCGACGACGGCGTCGTGATGGGCGTCGAGCACACCAAGCGGCCGATCTGGGGCGTCCAGTTCCACCCCGAGTCGATCTCCACCGAGTACGGCCTGAAGATCGCCGAAAACTTCTACGAGCTGGCGGCGCGGCACCGCAACGGTCGCTCCGCTCCCCCGGCCGCCGGCAGCGCCACGATCGCCCCCCGCAGCGGCCGCCCCGCCCGCGAGCCGCAGAGCATCCCCGGCAAGGGGGAGTGGGAGCTGCGGATGCGGACCCTGGAGGGGCAGGCGCCGACCGAGTACGTCTACGAAAAGCTCTTCGGCGAGGCCGAGCCCTCGTTCTGGCTCGACAGCGCCGACGCGCCGACCTGGCTCGCGCAGTGCTCCTACATGGGCACCACCGCCGGCCCCGACAGCTGCTTCGTCGAGTACGACGTCGACAGCGGCGACATCGCGGTCGACCGCGCCGGCGTCCAGACCGTCGAGCACAAGTCGATCTTCGATTACCTCGACCGGGAGATGAAGCGGATCGGGGTCGAGCCGCCGGAGGGGGTCGAGCGCGGCCTCGTCGGCGGCTACGTCGGCTACCTCGGCTACGAGCTGAAGGCCGATTGCGGCTCGCCCAACGTCCACAGCTCCGACATGCCCGACGCGGCGCTGATGCTCGCCAACCGGGTCGTCGCCGTCGACCACATCAAGGAGAAGACCTACGTCTTCGCCCTCTGCCGCGGCGAGGACCGCGAAGCCGAGCTATGGCTGGACGCGGCCGCGGAGATGATCGCCGCGGCGATCGCCGAGCCGCCCGCCGAGCGGCCGCTGGCGCCGCCGAGCGACCCGGGTACCCACGTCAGCTTCCAGTCCGGCCGCGGTCGCAGCCGCTACCTGGCCGACATCGCCAAGTCCCAGGAAGAACTGCTGGCGGGTGAGTCCTACGAGGTCTGCCTCACCGACCAGTTCTCGACCGACGCCAGCCCGGAGCCGTTCGACCTCTACCGGCAGCTGCGCCGCAGCAACCCCTCGCCGTTCGCCGCCTTCCTCCGCTTCGGCGACTACGCCGTCGTCAGCTCCTCGCCGGAGCGCTTCCTCTCGGTCGACCGCGACCGCAAGGTGATGGCGCGGCCGATCAAGGGGACCGTCTCCCGCACCGCCGACCCGGACGAGAACGCGGCCCGGCGCAAGGCCCTGGAAGAAGACGAAAAGACCTACGCCGAGCACCTGATGATCGTCGACCTGCTCCGCAACGACCTCGGGATCGTCTGCGACGTCGAGAGCGTCGAAGTGCCCGACCTGATGGTGGTCGAGGGCTACGCGACCGTGTACCAGATGGTCTCGACGATCGTGGGCCGGCTCGAGCAGGAGCGCAGCCCGGTCGAGTGCGTGCGGGCCTGCTTCCCCGGCGGCTCGATGACCGGTGCCCCGAAGGAGCGGACGATGGAGATCATCGACGACCTCGAGGACCAGGCGCGCGGCGTCTACTCCGGCTCGATCGGCTACTTCGGCGCCGACGGCTCGACCGACCTCAACATCGTCATCCGCACGATCGTGATGCGGCCGGGGCGGACGACGATCGGCGCCGGCGGCGCGATCGTCATGCAGTCCGACCCCGTCGAGGAGTTCGACGAGATCCTCCTCAAGGCGCGGGCGCCGATGGCGGCGGTCGCCAGGACCGTCACCGGCAGCGGCGCCAAAGGCGAGGGCTGGAGCGTCGAGCTGGAGCCGGTGGCGAGGCACGCGAGGGCCGCGTGAGCGAACCGGTGGCGACGCAGGCCACCGTCCGCGAGGCGGGGGGCGACGACGTGTCGGCGGTCGCCGACGCGGTCGAAAGCCTGCTCGTCGAGCTCGGCGGCCGCTGCCCCGAGCGCCCCGCGCTCGAGGCCGAGGTACGGGCATCGATCGACGATCCCCAGGGCACCTCGGTGCTGGTCGCCGAGGCCGAGGGGCGGATCGTCGGAGTTCTTAGCGCCAGCTGGCAGCGCGCCATCCACGTCCCCGGTGTCTACGCGACGATCCAGGACCTCTGGGTCGACGGGGAGTGGCGCAGCCGCGGTGTCGGCGCTGAGCTGGTCGAGGCGATCGCGTCCCAGGCGCGGAGCCGCGGCGTCGGCCGACTCGAGGTCGGCCTGCCGCGGGAGACCTTCGCGGCGATCGCCTCGACCGAGTCCTTCTACCGCCGCAACGGCTTCGAGCACCTCGGGCCGCGGATGCGGAGGCTGCTCGCATGAGCCCGGGGGCGATAAGTCATGACTGACGTGCTCGCGATGACCGAGCTGGTGATGGTCGAGCAGCGCCAGGGCGAAGACGACGACGCCTTCTGGGTGCGCGAAGGCGACCAGCGCATCGAAGGCCAGGACAACAACCGGCGGCTGGTCGAGCTGCGCAACGGCCTCGTCCGCCACTCGCGGGTGCGCCCGGCGGTCGCCGACGCCGCCGACGAGGAGGTCGAGCGCACCCTTCAGGCTCTGCACGAGGCCGAGTACCTGCGGGCGCTGGCCGAACTGGAGACCGACGAGCCGGTGGTGATGCCGGACTTCGCGCCGCCCGGGCTCGAGCCCGACATCCCGGTCAACGCCAACCTCGTCGCCGCCGCCCGCGAGGGCATCCGCACCTCGATCACCGCTGCCGAGCGGCTGCTCGAGGGCGCCCGCTACACCTACGCCGTCTGCCGCCCCCCCGGCCACCACGCCGGCCCCGCCTTCCACGCCGGCTACTGCTACCTCAACAACGCCGCGGCGGCGGTGAAGCGCCTCTCCGACGGCGGCATGAGGCCGGTCGGGATCGTCGACCTCGACCTCCACTACCCGAACGGCACCTCGGCCCTGCTCGGCCGGATGGGCCGCGACGCCGTCCTGCACTCGCTGCACGCGTCGCCGGTGACCAACCTGCCGCCGGGGACGCCGCTGCCGCGGATCCCGGGCGAACGCGCCGTCGCCTTCGCCAGCGCCCCCGACGAAGCGACCTACCTGGAAGAGGTCGCCGCCTCGGTCCACGACCTCTCCGAGGTCGCCCACGCGCTGGTCGTCTCGCTCGGCTACGACACCGTCGCCGGCGACCCGCACGGTGGCTGGGACTTCGGGCCGGAGATCTTCGCCGAGGTCGGGCGCCTGCTCGCCCGCTCGGGCCTGCCGGTCTGCGTGGTCCAGGAGGGCGGCTACTCGCTGGAGGCGCTGGCCGACTGCAGCCACGCCTTCGCCACCGGCCTTTTGGGGGCGAGCGGGCGATGAGCGACGCCACCAACGGCCTCGAGCCGTTCCGCAACCGGCTCGACGAGATCGACGACGCGATCGCGAAGCTGCTCGGCGAGCGGCTGCAGATCTGCCGCGAAGTCGCCGTCTACAAGAGCGAGCACGAGATCCCGATGATGCAGCCCGACCGGGTGAAAGTCGTCCGCGAGCGCTACCTCTCCCGCGGCGCCGAACACGACCTGCCCGAGCAGTTCACCTCCGACCTCTTCGACCTCTTGATCGCGACGACCTGCCGGCTCGAGGATGAGCTGATGGACGAGCTCGCCGCCGAGAACGGGAGGAGGGACGCCGCATGAGCATGCCGCCCGGACCGCGGATGCCGCGCGCCCTGCAGGCCGTCGGCTGGACGCAGCGGCCGCTGCCCTGGCTGGAGAAGTGCCACCGCCGCTACGGCGACATCTTCACCCTGCGGATCCGCCACTACGGCGACTGGGTGCTGCTCTCCGACCCCGACGACGTGAAAAAGGTCTTCACCGCCGGCAAGGCGGTCGGCGTCGCCACCGCCAACCCGCTGCTCGGCCCGCTGCTCGGCCCGCGCTCGGTGATGCTGCTGGAAGAACCGGAACACATGACCCGGCGCAAGCTGATGCTGCCCTCCTTCCACGGCAAAGCGGTCCAGGCCGACGCCGAGATGATGGCCGAGGTGGCGCGGCGGGAGATCTCGCGCTGGCCGGTGAGGGAGCCGTTCGCGCTCTGGCCGCGGATGCAGGACGTCACCCTCGACGTGGTCATGCGGGCGGTCTTCGGCCCCGACTCGCAGAGCCCGCGCCTGCAGCCGCTGCGCGAGCGGCTTCAGACCCTCACCACCTGGATGAACGAACCGCGCAACCTGGCGATGCTGGCCGCCTTCGGCCCCGGCTGGGTGATCCGCAGCCGTGGCTACCGCGAGGCGATGGGCGCGGTCGAGGAGGCGGTGATGGAGGAGGTGCGACGGCGCAAGTCCGAACCGGAGGGCGGGGCGCCGGGCGTCGTCTCGATGCTGGTCCGCGCCGAGTACGAGGACGGCACGCCGATGAGCGACCAGGACCTGCGCGACGAACTGGTGACGCTGCTCTCCGACGGCCCGACCTCGAGCACCCTCGCCTGGACCTTCGAGCGGCTGCTGCGCAACCCCGACAAACTCGAGCTGCTGCGCGAGGACGTCCTCGGCGGCGACGGCAGCTACCTCGACGCGGTCGTCAAGGAGACGCTGCGCCTGCGCCCGCCGGTCCCGGTGGTGGTGCGGACGCTGCTGGAGCCGATGACGCTCGGCGGCTACGACCTGCCGGCCGGGACGATCGTCGCCCCCTGCATCCACCTGATCCACCGCGACGAGCGCCACTACCCCGAAGCCCGCCGCTTCCTGCCCGAGCGCTTCGTCGGCAAAGTCCCCGGCACCTACACCTGGATCCCCTTCGGCGGCGGCGTTCGCCGCTGCCTCGCCGCCAGCTACGCGGAAATGGAGATGAAGCGGGTGCTGCGGATCGTGCTCGAGACGACCGAGCTGCGGGCGGTCGAGGACAGCGGCGAGCGGGCGCGCAAAAGCGCGATCTCCTTCGCCCCCGACCAGAAGGGCCTGGTGATCGCCGAACCGAGGGAAACCGACAACGCCGGGCCGCGGACCCTGGCGCCGGTCTAGGAGGGAACGTGAGCGACAGCGACATCCTCATCGTCGGCGCCGGCGCCAAGGCCGCCGCGCTCGCCGCCAAGATCCACACCCTGAACACGCTCGGCCTCGCCGAGATCTCGATGACGGTGATCGAGAAAACCGAGCCCGCCGCCTCCTGGAAGGGGCGCAACGGGATGACCTCCGGCGAGGAGCCGCTGGCGATCCCGCCGATCAAGGACGTCGGCTTCCCGTACCAGAGCGCGAAGCAGTTCGGCGAGGTCGGCAACCAGATCGACGAGGCGCTCCTGCCGCTGAGCTGGCAGCGCTTCGCGATGGAACGCGGCGAGTACGCCTGGTGGGTCAACTCGGGCGCGCCCTCGGTGCTGCAT
>JALZHV010000050.1 GCA_030860625.1 Actinomycetota bacterium | reverse complement strand
CCACCGGGCTGAGCAGGACCGCGACCAGCGTCAGCGCCCGGGTCTGCCGCCCCACCCGCGCCGCCAGCAGCAGCGCCCAGAGGCCGACGATCCAGAGCTGCTGCAAGACGACCCCGAGCACCTGGTAGTTGAGCCCCTCGCCGAAGAAGGCAAAGGGGCGCTGGGCGAGCAGGTAGCCGATCTGCAGCGGCGGCCGGTCGCTGGCGAGCCAGTCGACGGGGTAGACGGGGTCGCCGCGGTAGCCGTTCGCGTAGAACCACTCGCCGAAGAAGTGGGGCAGGTCGTTGTCGGTGGGGAGCTGGCCGGAGAACCGAATCGATGCCATCTCGATCGGTTTCTCAGCACCACCGTGCAGGAACCCGAGGTAGACCAGGAAGGCCGAGCCGAGCGCCCAGAGCGCCAGCGGCGTCGCCAGCTGCCGCAGCAGGCCGCGGTCGAGGCCGCCGCCGCGCAGCGAGGTAGCGATCAGCAGCACCGAGCCGAAGAGGACGAGGTAGGAGAAGGTCTGACCGGCGGTCTGGTCGAGGTAGTAGGCCCAGAAGGCGAGCATCGCCACGGCCCCCGTCGCCGCCAGCCCGATCGCCAGCAGGACCGGCACGCCGCGGACGCCGTTCCGCGCCGCCAGCAGCGTCGCCGCCATCCCCGGCAGCGCGGTCATCACGAGGTGGGCGGCGAGCAGAAGGAGGAGTTCGCCCTGCACCGGGCGGAGGTTCGCATAGTTAGACTCGGCCCCGATGGCTGATCAGACCACGCCGGTCGCGCCGCAGGAGGGCGCCGGCGGCAGCCCCGAGTACGGGGCCTACTACTACCGCCATGACTGCGGAGTTCCCTACGAACGGAACCAGCGCTGGCTGGAATTTTTCGGCGGGATCGCCGACGGGATCGTCCGCGATCTGCGCCCGACCTCCTTCCTCGACGCCGGCTGCGCGATGGGCTTCCTGGTCGAGGCGATGCGCGAGCGCGGCGTCGACGCCTACGGGATCGACGTCTCCGAGTACGCGATCTCCCAGGTCCACGAGTCGGTCGCCGACCGCTGCAAGGTCGCCTCGCTGGCCGAGCCACTGGAGCGCCGCTACGACCTGATCTCCTGCATCGAGGTGCTCGAGCACATCCCGCCCGAGGAGGCGGGGCGCGCGGTCGCCAACCTCTGCGCCGCCACCGACCGGCTGCTGCTCTCGACCACGCCGAGCGACTACTCCGAGGCGACCCACCTCAACGTCCAGCCGCCGGAGGCGTGGGCGGCGCTGCTGGCCAACGAAGGCTTCTTCCGCGACCTCGAGCGGGACTTCTCCTACATCACCCCCTGGGCGGCCCTCTACACGCGCGTCGAGGAGTCGCAGGCGGAGACCGTGCGGCGCTACGACCGCGCCTGGTCGCGGCTGCGGCAGGAGGCGAACGAGGTCCGCGCCAGCCTGCTCGAGACCCAGCGCCGGCTCGCCGAGCTGGAGGGGAACGAGGGGATCGAGGACCGGCCCGAGCTGCTGCGCCGGCTCGACGAGCTGCGCGAGGAGAACCTGCGCCTGCGCGACCTCCTGGTCGGCAAGGACGCCGAGCTCGGCGCCGCCAAGGGCGCGCTGACCGAGCACGAGGAGCGCTCGCAGCGGCTGATGGGGGCGGCGGCGCGGATCCAGTCGCGAATCCCGGGGGCGATGCGGATCGGCGGCGCGGCGCTGCGCAGGATCCAGGGCCGGCGGAGCTAGGCCGGGTGGCCGCTCCGCGCTTCTCCGTCGTCACGCCGGTCTACAACACCCCGGCGGCGGTCCTCTGGGCGATGCTGGAGTCGGTCCACACCCAGACCTTCGCCGACTGGGAGCTCTGCCTGGTCGACGACCGCTCGACCGAGCCGCACGTGCGCGAGATGCTGGAGCGGGCCGAGCGCGACGACCCGCGGGTGCGGGTGCGCTTCCGCGAGGAGAACGGCGGCATCGTCGCCGCCTCCAACGACGCCCTGGAGATGGCGGCGGGCGAGTTCATCGCCCTGCTCGACCACGACGACGAGCTCCACCCTGACGCGCTGGCCCTGGTCCACGAGGCGCTGCTCGGCACCCCCGAGGCCGATTACGTCTACACCGACGAGGACAAGATCGACGTCGCCGGCCACCACTCCGGCCCTTTCTTCAAGCCCGACTGGTCGCCGGAGCGGATGCGGACCCAGATGTACACCTGCCACCTCAGCGTGATGCGGCGCTCGCTGGTCGAAGAGGTGGGCGGCTTCGACGCCGAGTTCGAGGGCTCCCAGGACTGGGACCTGGTGCTGAAGGTGACCGAGCGCGCCCGCGCCGTCCTGCACGTGCCGCGCATCCTCTACCACTGGCGGATGATCGAGACCTCGGCCGCGGGCGGCGACGCGAAACCGTGGGCGTTCGAGGCCGGCAAGCGGGCGGTGCAGGCGCACTGCGAGCGGATCGGGATGCAGGCGCGGGTCGAGCAGGACACCGCCAACCCCGGCGTCTACCGGCTCGAGCCGGAGTTGACCGAGCAGCCGCTGGTCAGCATCGTCATCCCCACCCGCGGCTCGGTGCGGGAGGTCCGCTACGAACCGGTGGTGCTGGTCGAGCACTGCGTACGCAGCATCGTCGAGCGCTCAACGTACGAGAACTACGAGATCCTCGTCGTCGTCGACGAGGACACCCCCGCCGACGTGCTGCGGAGCCTGCGGGAGATCGGCGGCGAGCGGCTGCAGCTGATCCCCTACGACCGGCCCTTCAACTTCTCAGCGAAGATCAACGTCGGCGCCGTCCGCAGCCGCGGCGAGCACCTGCTGCTGCTGAACGACGACATGGAGATCACGACGCCGAACTGGATCGAGCGGATGGTGATGTACTCGAGCCTGCCCGAGGTCGGCGCCGTCGGCGGCCGCCTGCTCTGGGAGGACGGCCGGCTCCAGCACGTCGTCGTCCGCTTCGACGGCGGCCTGCCCGGCCACCTCTACCGGGGCTACGCGGGCGACTTCAAGGGCTACGCCAATGACGTCCTGATCGCCCAGAACTCGCTGGCGGTGACCGGCGCCTGCCTGATGACCCGGCGCGAGATCTTCGAGGAGGTCGGCGGCCTCAGCAACACGCTGCCGGTCAACTACAACGACATCGACTACTGCCTGAAGCAGTACTCGCGGGGGCGCCGGGTCGTCTACGACCCCGGCCTCGTCCTCCACCACTTCGAGTCTTCGAGCCGCTCGACCGAGGTGGAGGAATGGGAGAAGGACCGCCTGCTGGAGCGCTGGGCGCCGCTGACCACGGTCGACCCGTTCTCCAACCCGAACCTGCGCCACGGCTCGCCAAGGCTGATCTCGCCGTTCCTCTGGATGAAGCGGCGGCGGCCAAGACTGCGACGACGACTACCCAAGGAGAAAGTTGCCTAGATGAACTACGAGCGCCTCTACTCATTCCGCTTCCGCGACATCGACCAGGAGGGGCGGCAGGCGGTCTGGAACGAGATCGCCCCGCACGTCCACGGCCTGATGGGCCGGCCGCAGAAGGTGCTCGACCCGGCCGCCGGGCGCGGCGAGTTCATCGGCGCGGTGCCGGCCAAGGAGACCTGGGCGGTCGACATGGTCAGCTACGAGGCCGCCTACTACAAGCCCGACGCGACTGTGATCGTCTCGCCGATCATGGACGCCGAGCTCCCGACCGACCATTTCGACGGCGTCTACGTCTCCAACTTCCTCGAGCACCTCTACGACCAGGAGGCGATCGCCGCCTTCCTCGAAAAGATGCACGGGACGATGACCAAGGGCGGCCGGATCGCGATCATGGGCCCGAACTACCGCTACTGCTCCGACGAGTACTGGGACTGCGCCGATCACTACATCGCCCTCACCCACGTGGCGATCGAAGAGCACCTCTACGCCGCCGGCTTCGAGCTGGAGAAAGTCATCCCCAAGTACCTCCCCTACTCCTTCCGCGGCATTCTTCCCCCCTCGCCGGCCCTGACCCGCACCTACCTCCGCATGCCCCCAGCCTGGAAGCTGCTCGGCAAGCAGTTCCTGGTGATCGGGCGCAAGGACTAGCCGCCTTTACGCTTGCGGCGGGCGCGACGTTCGCGCCACTCGCGGAACCCCCAGAAGCTGAGTTCCGTCTCCGGCCTGCCAAGGCCGGGAATGGGCGGGGGTGGAGGCGGTGGCTTCTTCGCTCCCTCGGTCTGATGCTGAGGCGAGTCGGTCATAGCTGAAATAGGATATTCCACAGGATCAACGCCAGGGCAAGGATCTCGACGATGAGGGCAGTGGCCCCCACGGCGAAAACCCGGACCAGCCGCTGGATCTTCGCGTCGTTCGATTTCCAGAATCTGTCCAATTCGTAGGCGAGGCGCCGGTAAGCCTCTGGAAGGTCCTCGCGGATCGCGAATAGACCCTCGTACAGGCGCACTCCCTTCTCCGCAAAGATCAAGTTCTGCTTCGGCAAGAGGACGAAGACCGCAGTCACGATCGAGACGAAAAAGGCAAGCAGGGCGGTAATCACGAGGATCCGTGGGTTCGATCCTCGAAAAGCCTGCTGCCCGAGGAGCGAAGCCGCCAGCGATGAGGCGGCCAAGAGAACCCCGGTGCGCGCTCGCAGATCGTTCAGATAGGCCTCCTGCTTGTCGAGGCTTCTCAGTGCGGCCTCGTAGGCCAGCTTCTCGAACTCGGCGCTCATCTCCCCTATAAGGGAGCAGCAGCCGAAACTCTCCCCCCGCTAGGCGGCTTGGCGGTCCTCGGCCTCGGCGGCGGGGTTGGTCTCGGGCCTGCGGACCTGGTAGTCGCCGCGACTGAGGGCGTTCTCGAGCCAGACGTAGAGGACGATGAAGAGGTAGCGGCTGCCCATCTCTTTCATCGCCAGCTTCGCCTGGCCGGAGGTGCGGTTGGTCCAGGAGGTGGGGACGACGGCGTAGGAGTGGCCGCGGACGATCGCCTTCAGCGGCATCTCGACGGTGAGGTTGAAGTGCTTGGAGAGCAGCGGCTGGATCGTTTCGATCACCTCGCGCCGGTAGGCCTTGAAGGCGTTCGTCGTGTCGTTGTAGCGGTGGCGGAAGAGGGTGCGGATGAACTGGTTGGCGAGGCGGTTGAAGACGTACTTGAGGCGGGGGTAGTCGTAGACGGTCGCGCCGGGCATGAAGCGGGAGCCGAAGGCGCAGTCGAAGCCGTCTTCGAGCAGGCGGTGGTAGCGGACGAGGTCGTTGGGGTCGTCGGAGGCATCGGCCATGACGATCGCCACCGCGTCGCCCTCGAAGACGTCGAGGCCAGCGCGGATCGCGTTGCCGAAGCCGCGTTCCAGGTGCGAGCGGTGGACGCGCACGCGCGGGTTGCGCTCGCCGATCGCGGCGACGACCGCTTCGGTCGAGTCTTCCGAGTCGTCGTTGACGACGATCACCTCGTAGTCGATGCCCTCGCGCTCGAGCGCGGCGACCACGCCTTCGACCGTCTGCCCGACCGAGCCCTCCTCGTTCTGGGCCGGCATCACCACCGACAATTTCATCGCCTCTGCCACGGGCGCCGACGCTATCGAAGTCACTGAAAGGACACAGAGTCGCGGGCCAAGATTTCGCTTCTGCGCATCTCCTGTTGCAGCCAAAACATTACGCTAGTCTCCATGGCGGTAATGGCGCCGAGAGAGAAATGGACCGACGAGCGCCTCGACGACCTCAACAAGAAGGTCGGCGACGGGTTCGGGCGCGTCGAAGGGCAGATCAAGGACCTACGGGGCGAAATGAACAGCCGCTTCGACAGGGTCGACGCACGCTTTGATTCGGTCAACGAGCGTTTCGACGCGCTGAACCGAAACCTGGTCGGCGGCCTCTTCGTCGTGGTTGCCGCCATGATCGGCAGCAACTTCTTCTGACGCTCAGGCGGCGGCGCCGGCCCAGCGCTCGAGGTTGTGCTCGTAGATCTGGCGCAGGATGTCGTCGACGTCGTAGCGCAGATCCCAGTCGGGGTAGTCGGCTTTGAACGGCTCGAGGTCGGAGATCCACCAGCGGTGGTCGCCGATCCGCGGCTCCTCGCCCATCTCCCACTGCAGCTCGCGCCCGGCGATCCGCTCGCAGGCGTCGATCGCCTCCAGCATCGAGCAGTTGCTGAAGCGGCCGCCGCCGATGTTGTAGACGGCGGCGGGGCGCGGAGCCTTGCGGTAGGCGTCGAAGGCGGCGATCAAGTCGGCGCTGTGGATGTTGTCGCGGACCTGTTTGCCTTCGTAGCCGAAGACGGTGTAGGGCGTGCCGGTGACGGTGCACTTCATCAGGTAGGCGAGGAAGCCGTGCAGCTTGGCGCCCGCGTGCTGGGGTCCGGTCAGGCAGCCGCCGCGGAAGGCGACGGTGGGCATGTCGAAGTAGCGCCCGTACTCCTGGACCAAGAGATCGGCCGCGGCCTTGGAGACGCCGAACAGCGAGTGGGTCGAGGAGTCGATCGACATCGAGATCGGGACGCCCTGGTAGTACTCGTGGTCCTCCGGCAGCTCCAGCCGTTTCTCCAGGTTCTGCAGCGGCAGGCGGTTCGGCGTGTCGCCGTAGACCTTGTTGGTCGAGCAGTGGACGAAGGGGGCGTCGGGACAGTGGGCGCGGGCCGCCTCCAGCATGTTCAGGGTGCCGTTGGCGTTGACGCCGAAGTCGGTCTGCGGCTCGCTCGCGGCCCAGTCGTGCGAGGGCTGGGCGGCGGTGTGGACGACGAGCTCGATCTGGCCGGCGTGCTCGCGGAAGATCCCCTCGATCCGCTCCGCGTCGCGGATGTCGGCGTTCTCCCAGCGGAACTCGCTCGGGTAGGCCTCGACCAGGCGCTCGGTCACGTGCGAGGTCGAAGACTCGGGGCCGAAGAAGCTCGCCCGCATGTCGTTCTCGATCCCGACCACGTCGAAGCCCTGGGCGACGAAATGGTCGACGGCCTCGGAGCCGATCAGGCCCCCGGCACCAGTGATGATCGCGACCGGCATTGCTTGGTTACTCCTTCCCCCCGCTCGGGGCGTCGATGTTGAGCGCCTGGGCGATCCGCTCCGGGTCGGCGGCGATCCATTCGTGGATGTCCGCCAGCACCTGTTCGGCGCTGCGCCGCGGGCGCCACTCGTCCAGGCCGTAAAGCCTCGTGCAGTCAGACAGGTATATCGGGACGTCTCCCTGTCTCGTCTCCTCGACCGGCTCGATCGGCACCTCGTTGCCGGTCAGGCGCCGGCAGATCTCCGTGGTCTCGCGCAGCGAGAGGCTGCACTCCCTGCCGCCGCCGACGTTCACGGTGCGCCCGTCCCACTCGCCGGGCGCGAGCAGTTGGCGCTCGACCAGGTCGACCAGGTCCTCGACGTGGAGGAGGTCCCGAACTTGCTTGCCATGCCCCCCGAACCCGATGTACTTGAGCGGGTTGCGGAAGTGGTGGGCGAGCATCCAGTGGGTGAAGACCCCCTGGTCGACCTTGCCCATCTGCCAGGGGCCGGCGATGACGCCGCAGCGGTCGATCACGGCCGGGACGCCGAGCGCCTCGCGGTACTCCTCGATCAGCATCTCGGCCGCCAGCTTGGTGGCGCCGTAGAGCGTGCGCGCCCCCTCGAGCGGGAACTCCTCGGAGATCCCCTTCGGGGAGACGCCGCGGACCTTCTGCTCGGCGGCGAGCTCGAAGCGGGTCTCGGCCTCGTCCAGGTTCAGCTCCACCTGCGGCGCGACCGGGTAGACGCGGCTGGTCGAGAGGAAGACGACGAAGGCGCCGTCGCGGCGGGCCAGCTCGAGGCAGTTGTAGGCGCCGGTGAGGTTGGTGTGGACGAGGTAGCCGGTGTCGCCGTCGACTCCGCTCATCACCGAGGGCTCGGCCGAGCACTCGATCAGGGCCGTGATCGGTGGCACGCCCGAGAGGTCGCCCGGCTCGCGCACGTCGCCCTTGACGAACTCGACCCCGGCCGCTTCCAGCCGCGGCAGGTTCAGTTCCGACCCTTGCCGGTAGAGGTTGTCGAAGGCGACGACCTCCCAATCGGGGTGCCTGGTGGCCAGGGAGACGGCCAGGTTGGAGCCGACGAACCCGGCCCCGCCGGTGATCAACAGCCGGTTCAAGGCAGGCGAAGCTATCACCCGCGAGTACCCGCAAAGCCCCCGGCCGGCCGCGCGGGCGTCGTTAACATCGCGACGGGTGGAGCCCACCTCGGCACTCGAACTCGACTCCCTCGGTGGGATCGTCCGTGCC
>JALZHV010000338.1 GCA_030860625.1 Actinomycetota bacterium | reverse complement strand
AACTAGGAAACATGCAGTATTGCAATGGGAACCAACGAATGACCGGACAGGCAGAGGACGTTTGCCTGATCGAAGCGAGGGAGCTAGACGCCGGCGGGCTGCGCCGCGGGCGGTGCGTCGGCCGCGTCGCCGAGCAGCCAGCGCATGCCGTAGGTGCGCATGTCTTCGACGAGCGGCACCAGTGCCTTGCCCTTCGGGGTCAGCGCGTACTCGACCCGGGGCGGCACCTCGGGGTAGGTGTGGCGCTCGACGATGCCCTCGTCCTCGAGGGCGCGGAGGCGGAGGGAGAGGGTGCGGGGGCTGATGCCCTCCAGCGAACGCTCGAGCTCGCAGAAGCGGGCGCTACCCTCGGCGAGGTCGCGGATCAAGAGCAGCGTCCACTTGCCGCAGACGACTTCGGCGGTCCTACAGACGGGGCAGCTGGAGTTGCTCTCGGCACTCATAAGCTCGCTTCAACAAGTGTAGCCATGTGGCTTCACTAACTGAAGCTTTGCGGCAGAGCGGCGATCAGCCCTCGTAATCGCCCTTCATCACCGGCTCGACCTTGAGCACGGTGATCTTGAAGCGCGCTCCCGTCGGCTCGTAGACGAAGGTCGTTGGCATATCGAGGTCCACTTCGAGCAGCTGGCAGCTTTCCGAGCCCGAGATGCACTTCGCTTCGCCGTAGATCGCCTCGACGTCGTCGGAGACGAGGAAGAGCGGTTTTTCGGTCTTCGGGCTGATGCCCATGTAGGTCACCGCCAGCGACTTGGCGCTCGGCAGCGGCGCCGGAGGGATCACTTCTTCCCGCGTTTCCGGCTCGCTCTTTTCCTTCGAGCCGTCGGCCTTGCTCTGCGTGCGGATGATCCTCACGTCGATCGCGAAGGTGAAGAGCTTCAGCTCCCCGGTCGGCTCGCCGCCGACGTCGCCGCTGCCGCCGTCGCTCGGCGGCGGGGAGGATTCGGGCGCCGGTTCGACCGGGACCGGTTCCGTGGGGATTTCGGAGACGGGCGGAGAGCTCACTCCCCCCCCACCGCCGCCGCCGCTTTCCTCGGGGGGCGTCGAGACGCCGGTGTCGGCGTTGGGCAGCTGCCCTTCGGGGGTGACCGAGCCGGTGTAGCGCTGCTGGAACGGGTTGGTGGGCGTCCGGCCTTTCAGCCGCCTGCGGTAGTCGCGCAGGCCCGGCTGCGCCTCCACCACCGTCAGCTTCGCCGCCGGGTCGACTTCCGCGCCGAGGTCCACCGGAACCGGTTCCGGCTCCGGGGAGCCGCCGCCCCCCAGCAGGAACGGCACCGCGACGATCGCCGCCAGGACCAGCCCCACCAGCGGCAGCAGCCGTCGGTCGCGCAGGTCGTAGAAGAGGTCTGAGAAGAAGCTCGGGACCTTGACGTTCTTCAGGTTCGGCATCTTCAGCTCGGGGCCGACTCGTTTCATGGGGTCCCTCCAACGGTCGCCGAGGCCGGCACCGGTTCACCGGGGGTGGTCGGGGTCGCGCCGGCGGTAACGCCCTCGGACGGCGGGGTCAGGTAGGTGGTTATGGAGAACGATCCCTGCAGGGCCGGGAAGCCCTGGTCGGGGGCGGCTTCGAGCGTGAAGCCGTTGATCGTGAAGAGCCGGCCGTTGACCGAGACCTGCGCGTTTTCGGTCTTCACCAGCTCGTCCAAGCCGTTGATGAAGTCGGCGATCTCGAAGAATTCGCCTTCGAAGGACATGTCGTAGGGCATCACCCCGAGGCCGGCCGGGCCGATCGTCGCCCCCAGGGGCAGCGTCGAGGCCGCCACCTCGGTGGGGGAGGCGTTTTCTTCGGGCGCGACGGTTTCTTCGGTGGCGACGGGCACTTCGCCGCCTTCGGAGGCCAGTTTCAGGTCGCGGAACCGCACTCCGGCGCCTTCCGCGATCTGGTTCAGCTGGACGATCAGCGAGGCCGTATCGTCGTCGGCCGGCACCGCCTTGCCGAGGACGACGAGCTGCTCGTAGTTGCTCGGGAATTCGTCCCGCGCCTGCTGGGCTTCCGCGACTTCGGCTTCGTGCCCCGCCAGCGAGGCCTCCAGCTTCTCGACCTGTTTGCCGAGCTTGTCGGCCTCCTCGCGCTTGGGGCTGAGCAGGAGCATCCAGAAGGCAGCCGCGAGCACGGCGATGCCGACCATCGCCACGATCAGGTTCCTGGAAGCGGACATGTCGAGCTTCATCTCAGCCTTCTTCGCTTTCCGAGCTTTCCGATTCCGCCGGCGCTTCTTCGGTCGCCACCGGCGCTTCTTCGGTCGTCGAGGTGGGCGCCGGCGCCGCATCGAAGGCGACGACCAGCTTGAACTGGGCGATGAATTCCCTCGTCTGGCAGTCGGTGTTCGTGCCGCCCGCGGCAGCGGAGCCGTTGCCGCTCGCCGCCGGATCCGAGCCTCTCTCGTCCAGTTCCGAGGATTCGACGCCGACGCGGGTGACCCCGTCGATGTCCTTCAGGGCGGTGACGAACCGGGCCACGGCCTCCTGGCCGGCCGCGCATCCCTCGAGTTCGAGCGCGGGGCCCGCGATCGAGCCGCGCAGCGAGCCGCCTTCGCCGCCCCCGCCGCTCGCTTCCCCGGCCGCCCCCGCGGAAGG
>JALZHV010000049.1 GCA_030860625.1 Actinomycetota bacterium | reverse complement strand
GCCCTGCGCCAGGCGCCTCTCGACGCCGTCGGCTACCCCGACCCGCGCGGCGTCCCCGGCCTGCGCCAGGCGCTCGCCGACTACCTCGGCCGTGTCCGCGGCGTCGCCGCCGAGCCCGAACAGATGCTGATCTGCAGCGGCTTCTCGCAGGCGTTCTCGCTGCTCTGCCGCTGGCTGCAGGAGCGCGGGGTCGAGCGAGTCGCGCTCGAGGACCCGGGCTGGCACCGCCACCGACTGGCGGTCGAACAGGCGGGACTCGAGGTCGTGCCGGTCCCGGTCGACCGCGACGGCCTCCGCGTCGAGGAGCTGGAGCGCTCCGGCGCCACCGTCGTCCTCGTCACCTCCGCCCACCAGTTCCCGACCGGCTGCGTGCTCTCCAGCGAGCGCCGCGCCGCCCTGGTCGACTGGGCCGAGCGCGGCGAGAGGCTGATCGTCGAGGACGACTACGACTCCGAGCTCCGCTACGACCGCGGCGGCATCGGCGCTCTCCAGGGTCTCGCCCCCGAGCGCGTCGTCTACGTCGGCTCGGCGAGCAAGCGCCTGACCCCCGGCATGCGCCTCGGCTGGATGCAGCTGCCCTCCTGGCTCGCCTGGTCCCTGATCCAGGCCAAGACGATCGAGGACGGCGGCACCGAGGCGATCGCCCAGCTCGCCCTCCAGGACTTCATCGAGCGCGGCGAGCTCGACCGCCACCTCCGCCGCACCCGCCTCCTCTACGAGCGCCGCCGCCAAACGCTGGCAAAAGCCGTCACCAATCACCTCCCGGGCTGCGAGCTCGGAAACGCCGCCGCCGGCCTCTACGAGACCCTCGCCCTCCCCGCCGGCACCAACGAGTCCGCCGTAGTCGCTGCTGCCGCCGAGCGCGAAGTAGGCGTCGAGGGCCTAGCCCTCCACAGCTTCGCCGCCCCCGGCCCCCCGACCCTCGTCCTCGGCTTCGCCTGCCTCCCCGAGCCAACGCTCGACCGCGCCGTCCGCCTTCTGGCCGAGGCGCTCCCCTAGTTCCACTCGCGAGTGAACCCATCGAACGAACCCCGCCTCGCTTGTCGTCCCAGCCGCCAGCCGCTTGACCTCCTCTGCGTCCCCACGAGGCCCCGGCCACGGGCATTCGGCGCGTTCCAGCATCTCGCGCATGCACTCGTAGCCGACCAGCTCGTTGCCCACCGGGAAAAGGCGGCTGCTGATGAACCGCGAACCGCAGATAGCCGCCTGGTCGACAGGATCGGGATAGAGGTCGAGCTCACCGGGACCGGCAAAGGGCGCCGCGAGCGTGGCTTCGGCGTCGGCAAGGGAGATCTTCCGCGCCCACTGCTCGGCCGGCAGGCCGAACAACCGCTCCGCGATCACCAGCAGGTCGCCAAGGTTCAACCGATTCCGCTCTTCAGCGTCTAGCATCCTGGGCCAGGATAGCGTATTTATGCCCTATCGTTTTTTGCTGTGATTTACCGATATCGCGGTATCTGTCCCATCGATGCGAGCCTGTGTTTAAGGCACATGTGCTTTAACATCAGGCGGCGCGACGATGCCGACCAAAGCAATGAGCCTGCGTCTCCCCGAAAGCATGGCGGCGGAACTTGCCGCCGTCGCGCGGACTGACGATGTGCCTATATCCGAGGCCGCCCGGGAAGCAATCGAGAACCACATCGCCGCCCGCCGCGCCGACAAGGACTTCCAGAAACGCCTCAAGAAGCGCCTCGAAGAAGACCGCGAGGTCCTAGAGCGCCTCGCGGAATGAAAAAGGGGCGGGATCTCTCCCGCCCCTTCTAAAACGTTCGGGCTACCGATTAAGCGGCAGCCGGCTCCTTGGCCGGGATCAGCCCCCGCTCCTCGAGGTAGGTCAGCAGGTTCTGCGCCGACTCCTCGGGGCTCTCGTTTTCGGTGTCGCAGACGAAGTCCGGGTTCTCCGGGGCCTCGTAGGGATCCGAGACGCCGGTGAATTCTTTGATCTCGCCGGCGAAGGCTTTCTTGTAGAGGCCCTTGACGTCGCGCTCGGCGCAGGTGTCGACCGACGCCTTGACGTAGACCTCGATGAAGCGATCGCCCATCGTCGCGCGCGCCTCGTCGCGGATCTCCTTGTAGGGGGAGATCGCGGCGGTGATCACCGGCACGCCGTTGCGGCTGAGCAGGTCGGCGACGAAGGCGATCCGCCGCACGTTGGTGTCGCGGTCCTCTTTCGAGAAGCCGAGGCCCTTCGAGAGGTTTTCGCGGACGATGTCGCCGTCGAGGATCTCCAGCTTGGAGCCGCGGGCGCGGAGCTCCTGCTCCAGGTGCCCGGAGATCGTCGTCTTGCCGGCTCCGGAGAGTCCGGTGAACCAGAGGGTGAATCCCTTCTCACCAGCCATGCTTTGTCAGTCCTCCTTGTAAGCGTCGATCAGGATGTCGGCGACCTCGTCGCGCGAGAACTCGTGCGGCGGCCTTTCGCCGTTGCCGAGCATTTCGCGGACCTTGGTCCCGGATAGGAACAGGCGCGCGTCTTGGTCATGGGGGCAGGTCTTGTTCGAAGCCAAGCCCTCACACTCGTTGCACCAGAAGGTGTGCTCGAACATCAGTGGCTCGATCCCGAGCTCCTCGATGTCGATCGTGTCGAAGATCTTCTGGGCGTCGTAGGTGCCGTAGTAGTCGCCGGCGCCGGCGTGGTCGCGGCCGACGATGAAATGCGTGGCGCCGTAGTTGCGGCGGACGATCGCGTGCAGCACGGCCTCGCGGGGACCGGCGTAGTGCATCTTCGCCGGCTTCACGCCGAGGACGACGCGATCCTCCGGGTAGTAGTTCTCCATCAGCACCTCGTAGCAGCGCATCCGCACCTCGGCGGGGATGTCGCCGGCCTTGGTCTTGCCGATCAGCGGGTGGATGAAGAGCCCGTCGCAGGTCTCCAGCGCGGCCTTGGTCAGGTACTCGTGGGCGCGGTGGATCGGGTTGCGGGTCTGGAAGGCGACGATTTTCTTCCAGCCGCGGGCCTCGAAGTCGGCCTTGTGCTCGGCCGGCGTCTTGTAGCGGCGCATGAAGGCCTCGTCGTGGTCGGGCAGCGCGTCGACCTCGATCGGGCCGGCGATGGTGCGGCTGCCCTCCTCGTAGATGCCCGCGACGCCCGGGTGGGCGTCCTCGGTGGTGCCGTAGACCTCGCGCGCCTCGCGCTCGAGGTCGCGCTCGTAGATCTCCTCGACGGTGATCCGGCCGAGCTTCTTGCCTTCGTCGGAGGAGAGCTCGACGACGTCGCCGACCGCGCACTCGAGGTCGGTCGCCAGGGTGATCGGGATCGGCCAGTACTCACCGTCGGCGGTCCGCATCTCGTTGCAGACGCGCTCCCAGTCGGCGGAGCCCTGGAAGCCGGTCAGCGGCGCGAAACCGCCGTTGCCGATCATCTCGAAGTCCGCCGTGTGGCGCTCGGAAAGGGTCAGGGACAACTCAGCCATCGTCTCGCTCATCTCACCTTGTCAGGGGGTTGGGGGAAAGGAAAAGGGTGAAGGTAATTACTTAGGGCGGCTTGCCGGGGTGCCGCTAGTTGATCCCGCACTCGGTCTTTGCCAGGCCCGTCCAGCGGCCTGCGCGAAGGTCCCCACCCGGTTCGACCGGCTGGGTGCAGTGGGTGCATCCGATCGAGGGATAGCCCTGATCGTGAAGCGGGTTGTACGGGAGGTGGTGCTCACGGATGTAGTTCCAGACGTCGCGCTCGGACCAGTCCGCCAGCGGGTTCACCTTCCAGAGGTTGAACCGCTTGTCCCAGCCGAACTTCGGGGTCTTGGCACGGCTGCTGGAGTCCGCCCGGCGGACGCCGGCGACCCAGCAGTCTACGGAAGAGAGGGCCTGTTTCATCGGGTCGACCTTGCGCAGGGCGCAGCAGGCGTCCGGGTCGCGCTTCCAGAGCTCGGGGCCGTGCTCGACCTCCTGCTCGGAGAGCGTCAGGTTGTGGAAGCGGTCGAACTCGATCCCCAGCGCCTCGGCGAGGCGGTCGCGGGTCTCGTAGCTCTCCTCGAAGAGGACTTCGGTATCGAGGTAGAAGAAGCGCGCCTCGGGGTTGATCGTGGTCGCCAGGTGGGCGGTGACCGAGCTGGTTTTCTGGAACGAGCAGGCGATGTAGTGCCGCTCGCCGAAGTTCTCGAACATCCACTCCAGCGTCTCCTGAGCCGTACGGTCCTCCAGCTCAGCGGCGATCGCCTCGTGGTCGAGGTCGGCCGGTGTAGGCACGGTGCCGGAGAGGGTGACGGGCGGAGGCTTCATCGCTAGGCGCGAGCTAGATCGCGCACTCACCCTCCCCGCGCACTACCTCGTAGGGGCTCGACCGGTTCCAGTCGATGAACTGCTGCATCGTCTCCAGGCTGAATTCCGCCGGCAGGGTCAGGTCCTTGACCGCCGCTTCGAAGGGCTCGGCGCCTACCCGCTCGGCAAACGGGTTGAACTCCTCGCCCTCGTTGCGCTCGGCCTCGTAGAGGCGCACCCAGCGCTCGACCGCCTCCGGCACCCGTTTGGCCGGGAGCCGTGATTTCAGCCGCTTGCCGAAGGCGACCTCGCCGCCCTCGAAGTTGCCGCCGATGTGCGGGATGTAAGCGGGCATCTGGCGGCCGCCGACTTTCAGCGAGGCGCCGTAGAAGCCGATGTTGGCGATGTGGTGCTGGCTGCAGCCGTTCGGGCAGCCGCTCATTTTGATGTGGATCCGCTTGGTCAGCTCGTCGCTGATCTGCAGCGAGTCGACCCGCTCCTTGATCGCCCGGTTGAGGCCCATCGAGGAGGTGATCCCGAGTTTGCAGCTGTCGGTGCCGGGGCAGCTGACCACGTCGGTGATCTCGCGGGCGCCGGCCTCGTTGAGACCGAGGGCGCCGAGGCGCTCCCAGACGTCGTAGAGGGCCTCATCGCGGACCCAGCGCAGGACGAAGTTCTGCTGGACCGTGCTGCGGGCGTTGCCGCCGGTGTACTCGCGCATGATCTGGGCGAGGCCGCGGAACTGCTCCGGGGTGAGGTCGCCGCGGGTGACCTTCACCTCGACGGTGTTGAAGCCCTCCTGGCGCTGCGCCTGCACGTTGCCGGCAAGGAAACGCTCGAACTCGCTGCGGTCGCCGTTCGGCGAAGACGCGGCCGGCGGCGGCTCGGGGGCGCTGGCCTCCTCGTTGTAGTCGAAGCTCAGGCGCTCGACCAGCTCGGGGCCGAATTCGCGCTCGCCTACCCAGTCGCCCTGCAGCTCCTCGTCGACGAGCTCGCGGAAGGCGTCCATGCCGATCTTGTCGACGAGGACCTTGATCCGGGCCCGGGCGCGGTTGACCCGCAGCCAGTCCTGGCGGTCGAAGATGCGGAAGACGGCCTCGGCGACCTTGAGGTAGTCGCCGTTGTCGGCCTCGACGAACTCGTAGAGCGTCGGCGCGACGCGGGCCATGATCGAGGTGCCGCCGCCGACCCGGACCTCGAAGCCCTTGACCCCGTCCCTTTCGCGGGAGAGGAAGGCGATGTCGTGGATGCCGCTGATCGCCCGGTCCTCGGCGGAGCCGGTGAACGACGTCTTGATCTTGCGCGGCATCAGCTGCGTCGTCGGGTGGCGGACGAAGTAGCGGACGTAGGCGGTGCCGTAGACGGTGGGATCGAAGATCTCGTCGGGGGCGACGCCGGCCCAGGGATCGCCGGTGACGTTGCGGACGGTGTTGCCGCAGCCCTCGCGGGAAGAGAGGCCGGCTTCGGCGATCTCCCGCAGCAAGAGCTCGGTGTCGCGCAGCGGCACGTGGTGGATCTGGATGTTCTGGCGGGTGGTGATGTGGCCCTTGTTCAGCGGCGCGTACTTCTCCACTACGTCCGCGAAAGCGTCCATCTGGTCGGGCGTGACCCCGCCGAACGGCAGCTTCACGCGGATCATCTGGACGTCGGGCTGGCGCTGGCCGTAGACGCCCTGCTTGAGGCGGAACTTGATGAACTCGGTCTCGTCGGTCTCGCCGGCGAGGAACTTCGTCGCCTCGGTGTCGAAGTCGTCGAACTCCCGCTCGAGGATCGGGATCACGTGCCCCGGGACGTTCTCGTAGACCTCGGGGTTCGCGAGCGTGCCCTTGCGCCCGCTGGTGTCGGTCGCCATGTCGCGGCACTATACAGAGTCCATGCGAGCAAAGGTAGCAAACCTGACCGGGATTCAGGTATTTAATTTCCTGAGCGGTTGAAGTAGCTGCTCAGAGCCAAATTCAGCGCTCAGCTATGAGAGGGTTTTTTCTGCGCCTGCAGGATCGCCGCGGCCTCGCCGGAATCGGCGACGTAGCCGTCCTCCGGCTCCATCGGCAGGTCGTCCTCGTTCCAGCCGACGATCCCCTCGCTCATCTTCACGGCCTCGAAGCCGGCGTCGGTGAGGGCGGCGGCGGCCATCGAAGAGCGGTTGCCGCCGCGGCAGTAGATGACCACCGGCCGGTCCTTGTCGATCTCGCCGGTGCGCTGCGGCAGCTCCGGCAGCGGCAGGTGGGTGGCGCCGGCGATGTGCCCCGCCTCCCACTCGTGCTCGGCGCGCACGTCGATCAGCTGCGCGCCCTCCTCGACCATCTTGCGGGCCTCCTCGCGCGAGACCTCGCGGGTCTCCCCCTGCGGTGCGTCTGCCATCAGTCGACCTCCGTTCCCTCGATCAGAAACGCCACACGGACGTGGGCGCGGTACTCGTCCAGGTTCTCGCCGCGGATCCCGGTGGAGACGATGTCGACGGCGCGAATGTTGCGCAGCGAGCCCTGCGCCTGCAACAGCGCCTGTTTGGCGGCGTCGTCGGTCGACGTCTTGGAGCTGCCGACCAGCTCGATGATTTTCACGACAGCCATTTCGATCCTCCTCGTAGAACCTCGATGGTCTCCTTGGCGCTGACGCCCTCGATCAGGGCGGCGCGCTGCCAGGCCGGGGCCTGCGGCTTCTCCTCGGCGGGAGCGCCGGCGAACTCCGCCTCGAACTGCGCGATCGCCGCCGCGACGGCCGCTGCCTCGTCTCCTTGCGCGGTCTTCCGTGCCACGAGCCAAGCCTAGTTCAAGGGCCGCGCAACTCGCGGCGGCGGCGCTCGAGCAGGGCGGCGAGGTTGCCGAGCACCGCCTCCGGTTCGCGCTTAAGCCGCGGCTCGGTGACCCGGATCATCTCGATCCCGATCAGCTTCAGCTGCTCCTGGCGGAGCCGGTCGCGCTCGAAGGCGGCGCGGCTGCCGTGGGTCTCGAAGAGGTCGAGTTCGACCGCGAAGCGCAGCTCCGGCCAGTAGGCGTCGAGCTCGTAGCCCGCGACGTTGAAGTTCATCGAGGGCACGGGCAGACCGGCGGCGCGGACGAGTTGGCGGAAGCGCTTCTCGAAGCGCGAGCGGGTGAAGGCGGGGTCGGGCCGGTAGATGGCGAGCGCCTGCCGCAGCCGCCCGCGACCGCGATGGCCACCGGCCCGGTCGAGGAGGATTTGGAGCGCGCGCACGTCGAGCAGGTCCCGTTCTTCCGCCCGCTCGAGGAGCCGTTCGAGCTGGTCGGGCCGCGACCGGATCGCCAGGTCCATCAGCGTCCGCGGGAGGGCAGTGACCGGAATCCCCTCGCGCTCCGCCCGGTCCTCCTCCGCGAGGATCGACGAGAAGTGCACCCGGAACTCCCGCTTCGCCCGTCGCCGAATCGGCGCCGTCACGTCGATGACTTCCGGCGCGTAGCGATAGAGCCCCCAGAGGTACGCGGCAGACGCATGACTAGCCACCGCCGCCCAAACCACCTCGTCCACCTCATTCGCTTCCGCCCCGAGCACGGCGGCCCAGCACCGCGAATACCAAGTCAACCGCCGATGCCCCACCGCGTAGACCCCGCGATGCAACACATGGAAGCGCCCCCGCTCGCATTCCCGCATAACGAGCTTCTTCGAGTAACCGAGGTGGCGCAGTTGCCGAGCCGAAACGACTCCATGCTGCCGCGTCGCGAGAACGTCCAGGCGCTGAATCGAGTTCGGCGTTCGTCCTTGGGTGCCCATACGGGCTACTAAGGACGAACGCCGGGGTGGTTCTCCCCCTTAGCCGTGGAGGCCGGGGACGGGATCGCCGTATTTGACGAATTCGCAGTTGTAGGGGGCGGGGTCGAAGTCGTCGGTGATGGCGCGGCCGGCGGGTTTGCCGGTGCCCTTGGTTTCGCGGGTGACCTTGCGGCCGCCTTTGCCCTTGACGGTGATCTTCCTGGGCGGGCGGCCCTTGCCGCACTGGATGAAGA
>JALZHV010000048.1 GCA_030860625.1 Actinomycetota bacterium | reverse complement strand
GGCAAGGAGGTTTTTAACCGGGACCCCTTCTCCCTCGAATTCCTTGCGGGCAACAAACGCTACTTCTCGCCCGGCATCGCTGGCACGTTGCAGATCCTCGGCAAAGGCAGCGTCATCGAACAACGCAGGCGCTCGGCCTGGCCGCTTGTCGCTCACCGGTTACCCCTCGCCGTCGGGGGGCTGAACCGGGCCGTACTCGGCTTCGAACTCCGCCAGCGTTGCCGGCTCAGTGCCAAGGCGCTTGCGGATCGCCTCGAAGGAGGTATCCGGCACCAGAGTGAGCGACCCGTCGGGACGCTCCTCGGTGACGACATACTCGCCGGCACGATCGCCACTGAGCTTGACGTGGGCGAACTCCATGCCAGGAATTTTCGCAGACGGGTCGCCCGACGAGAAATGTCTGGCGAAATTCGGGGGTCGAGATTGCATCGACCGCCAATCTAGGGATCAGCACGATTGACCCTCTCGACGGCATTTGAACGCCGCCACGAAGCGCTTGTCATGCGCCAGTGATGCGCGAGCCGGAGTCTCCTCCTTGCAGCCTCGGCTCCCCGCCGGGACGTTTTCTGTTGTGGCCCGGTAAGTCGCCTCAGTATGCGCTGGCGGTCTGGGGTTCGCTGTCGCTTCGCTCCAGCACCGCGACCCCATCTGGGGCGCCGGTCAGATCAAGCATGCGACGTACCTGGCCGCGGGGGTCGAGGAGGATGAGCACCGCGTCGTGACGGCGGGCTTCGAGGGCGGCATCGAAGACGACTGAGAGCGAGGCGCAGTCGATCAGCGTCACTGCCCGCAGGTCGAGAGTGACGCGGCTCGCGTCGGTTTGGGCGTCCCGCAGCGCCTGCTCGAAATGCGGGCAGGCGCTGAGGTCCAGCTCGCCCGCAAGGATCAGCCGAATCGAGTTTCGACCCTCGGCTCTGCGCGCGCAGGAGAAGAGGGACGGCGGCGCGGGGCCATTGCCGTTGGACAAAGTGAGGGAAGCAGGAGGAAAGGGCATTTCGGACTCCTCGACTAGCTGACTGGGTCCGGAAGTCACTTGGTGTTGCCGGCTGGCGCCGACCGCAGTGATGCCCTCCTCTCACCAGAGTAGCGCGGCACTCCGCCGGCGTCGACCCCCTAGACGGGCACGGTGTCCCGGAAGATGAACAGCTCGATCTCCATGTCGGGACCGACATGGGAGTTCGAGATGAAGGCGATCACCTCGCGTCCCGAGAGGCGCTCGACTACGTCGATGAACCTCTGTTGCATCGCCTGCTGGAAGGCGCTGCGCGTTTCCTGCACCACAGCCTTACGCTGCAACTCGATCATCGTCTTCTCGACCTCGGTGTAGACGCCGCCCATCACGCAGGCGAGGAGGTCCTCCCCGAGCATCTGGGTCTTGGCGCTCACCGGGGCGCGGTGGTGGTAGCGCTCGTGCAAGGCGACCATCGCATCGGTCACCGCGGCGAGCAGATCCTCGCCGCATAAGGGTGGAGTCGCGGCCGGCATGTCGGACCTTCTTTCTCGTCCTCTGGCTGAAGACGCGCGTGAGGCAGAGGGTGGAAGAACCCAACGAGCGGTCAGATCAGCCTAGCGCGTTTGGCTACCATCGTCGTATCGCTCGACCCGATCTCGACTCCACCCAGCGCCGGATCGCATCGGAGGCGAAGCGCCGACACGGCGAAGAGCTGACCGCGATCTCCGAGGGGCTGGTCGCGCTGCTGAAGGAGTTCTACGGTCGCGGTCCCACCCAGGCGAAGTCCTACTACCAGGACGACCTCGTCGTCTGCCTTCTGCGGGGCGGCTACACCCAGGTCGAGCAGACCCTCCTCGACGGCGGCCGCGGCTCGGCCGTGATCGAACAGCGAATGGAGTTCCAGGAGCTAATGCGCGCCCGCTTCGAAGAGGTTGTCGAAAAGGCGACCGGCCGCAAGGTGATCGGATTCATGAGCGGCAACCAGCAGGAGCCCGACCTGATGTGCGAGGTGTTCGTGCTGGACCCGTCCGACCTCGTCTGAACCCGTGTCAAACGCGGGGCGCAGGGGTAGGTAACGAGCGGAGGGCATTACTCCGAGGTCCCATCCGAGCATCGCGATGGGGCAGCGACGCGCGTGACTTCCTTGTGAAAACCAGCCACCAAGGAGAACCATGCGTGCCCTTGCCAGGGAGTCGAGCCAGGTCGCCGAAGGCGCCGGCAGGGTCACGGCCTTCCTCAGCGCGAACCAGACGAACCCTGGAGTCGCCTGTGAGCTGTTTTTCCTAGAGGCTCCCGCGGGGGCAGCCTGATCGATGTCGCTATCGCGCAACGGATCGGCGCCAAGCGACGAAGCGCTGATGGCTCGGGTTCAGAACGGAGACACCGACGCCTTCGCCGAGCTCTATGACCGCCATGCCGTGTCGGCCTTTCGGGTCGCGCGAGCGATCTGCCGGGGCAGCGGCCGCGCGGAGGAAGCCGTGCAAGAGGGCTTTCTGGCGATCTGGACCAGTCGGGCGCATTTCCGCCCCGAGAACGGCTCGTTCAGAGCTTGGTCGATGAGCATCGTCAAGAACCGTGCGATCGACTCCTATCGCGCCGCCGCGGTCCGCCCTCCCCTGCAACTGCCCGAGACGCAAGCCGAGAAGCCCGACGCGAAATCGAAGTCGGTGCAGGATCAGGTGGTGGCTCGCAGCGAGACCGACGCGATGCTCCTCTCCCTGCGCAAACTTCCCGCGGCACAGGCCGAGGTGATCGCCCTGGCCTTCTTCGGGGAACTGAGCCACTCCGAAATCGCAGCCCAACTCGACCTTCCTCCGGGTACCGTAAAGGGGCGGATGCGGTTGGGACTGGAAAAGCTGCGCAAGCAGATGGATCTGCCGGCTTGACCGCTGAGAAAGGCGGTCAGCGCAGCCATCACCTGGACGCCATTCGCGTCTCGGCGATCCTCTTGCTGATCCCCTACCACGCCGCCCGCTATGTCCAGAAGGGCGAAACGGATGCCGAGATCGTCGATGCCGTGGTCTGGTTCGTCCATACCTGGCACATGCCGCTGTTCTTCGCGATCTCCGGCTTCCTGGCCGCCAGCGCGCTGCGGCGATCCACCGCCGCCCGGCAGTTGCGCGCCCGCTTTCGCCGGCTCGGCCTGCCGCTGGTAATCGGGATGCTGACCGTGGTGCCGCTGGCCAATCTCCTCGTCATCGGCGCCGCGGCGCTCTGGCCGCGCAAGGGCGAGCTGCCGCCGAAACGGGAGCTGGACCTGGCCAACGTCTTCAGCCTGAGCCCGAGGCACCTCTGGTTCATCGCCTACCTGCTGATGATGGCCTTGATCGCGATCGGGGTGTGGCTGGCGATCCAGCGGGCACCCGGGATCGGCGAGGCGATCAACAGCGGCTTCGGCCGGCTGATGAGGTCATGGTGGGCGGTTCCGGCGCTGGCGGCGATCAGTGCCGCGATCCTGATCACCAAGACCGGCTGGGTGGCAGGGGGCTCGGCGTCAAACTCGCTGATCCCCGCCCCCACTCTCTTCGCCTACTTCAGCTTCTTCTTCGTCTTCGGCTGGTTGCTCAGCGGCCAGAGCGACCTGATCGAGGGGCTGAAGCGCGGGGCCTGGCTGCGGCTCGCGGTCGGAGCCCTGATCGCCGTGCCCGCCTTCGTTCTCTTCTACGACAACGGCGACTTCACCGGCAACGTCGGCACGCCCGGCGTACTGGCCGAAATCGACGAGCTGCGCCTCTACGGCCTGTTCACCGTCGGCCTCGTCTGCTGGCTCACCCTGTTCGGCATCTGGGGAGTGCTGGCGCGATACGTCCGCCAGGAGTCGAAGGTCATGCGCTATCTGTCGGACGCAAGCTTCTGGATCTACCTGATCCACATCCCGTTCCTCGTCGCCCTGCAGAGCTCGCTTTCGGCGACTGACCTGGCGGTCCCCATTCGATGGGGGCTGGCCGTGTTTGGAACCCTGGCCCTGGCGGTCGGCTCCTACGCCTTGATCCGCGTCGGTCGCCGGCTATTCCAGGAGACCCGGCGGCGTAGGCGATCGAGGACGAGAAGCGCCCCGAGGTTCCGCAAGGCGTAGCCATACCGAAGGCCGGCGGGCCGAAAATCGACCGCGGTGCAGGGAGGGCAAAGAGCGCTCGGGTGGACCCCGTCCCTGCTCAGACCCGAATCGGGAACCCCGGGCCCGGCCATCTGCCGCCAGAAATTCCAGAGCGGCAGCGCCCGGTTCTCGGCGAGGGCGGCGATCTCGGCGTTGAAGCGCGCGACCCGGGGCGAGAACCGCGGCTGCGCACGGGGCGGGATCGTGCTGATCACCGGGATCGTCCCGGCGTTGGAGACGAGCCGGACCAGGCGGGCGAGATCACGGCGGAACTGGACCGCGGTGAAGTCCTCCAGGTCGTTGGTCCCGAACATGATCAAGGCGACAGATGGGCGCAGCTGCCGCAGCTCGCAGCTGACGGCGGGAAGCCCCTGGCATTCGGGAAAGGACTCCCTTGGCGACAGAGCATCGACTGCGCGCCATCCGCCCACGGCGGCTATGCCGAGGCGCGAATAGCTGTTGCTGACAGCACATCTGGCTTCCTCGACGCCCCGCGGCACCGGGGTCTCGCC
This sequence comes from Actinomycetota bacterium, assembly GCA_030860625.1. Taxonomy (GTDB): domain Bacteria; phylum Actinomycetota; class Thermoleophilia; order Solirubrobacterales; family 70-9; genus VAYN01. The sequence goes on along the minus strand of JALZHV010000048.1, from coordinate 3,599 downwards.
GAAGAACTCCAGGGTCGCCCGCAGCTCGCTCCAGACGCCAAGCCGGGGCGCGTGGCACGCCAGCGCTTGCAGAAACGACGGCGATGCGGTGATGCTGTCACCGACCTTGGCGAAGACCCCGGGACGGTTGCCGTAAGCCTCGCCCCGGTTCGCAATCTTCTCGAGGTGGGCGATGACAGCGGGCTCCAATGCCGGGACGACAGGCAGCTCTTCCCACTCGGCGGCGGAGGACTTGTTGCTGAAGAAGAAGCCGAGCGCAAGCAGGGCCGAGGCGACGAGGACAACTCTCCCGGCCCAGCGGATCAGGGCGAATCCTCGCCGAGCATCCGCAGGAGAACCTTGGTGACGTGCTCCCTCTCCGCCGGCGGCATGAGCGCGATCTCCAAGCCGAGGGCGTCCTCCTTTTCCTGCGTCGGGCGGGCGCGGAGCTCGGCCACTATCCGGCGCACTTCCGCCTCCACTCGCTTCTGGTCCTCGGCGCTCAGATCCATGGGGCGACAATCATGCCGATGGTGGCGAGGCTGAGCGCGCTCGCGCCTAGAGCCAGCCGGCGCGCTTGAAGCGCCAGTAGAGGAAGAGGCAGATCGTGATCACGATCGCCAGCATCAGGGGGTAGCCGAAGCGCCACTGCAGCTCCGGCATGTGTTCGAAGTTCATCCCGTAGATGCCGGCGACCATCGTCGGCACCGCGGCGATCGCGACCCAGGCCGAGATCTTCCGCATGTCTTCGTTTTGGCGCATCGAGACCTGGGTCAGGTTCGCTTCCAGGGCGCTGTCGAGCAGCTGGCGGAAGCTCTCGATCCGGCCCACCACCCGCTGCAGGTGGTCTTCGACGTCACGGAAGTACTCGTGCAGGGCCTCCGGAATGAGAGCGACGTCTCCGGTGCAGAGCTCTTCCACGGCTTCGGCCAGGGGGGCCACCGCCGCCTGGAACTCGAGCACCTCGCGCTCGAGTTTGTAGATCCGCTCGGTCGGGTTGTGGCCTTCGCCGAAGACCTGCAGCTCGACTTCGCGCACGTCCTCGTCGAAGCCGTGGGCCGCTTCGATGTAGCGGTCGACGACGTGGTCGACGATCGCGTAGAGCACCGCCCCCGGCCCGTGCGCCAGCAGGTCCGGCCGGCGCTCGAGCCGCGCCCGCACCGGCGCCAGGTCGGCGTTGCCGTGGCGGACCGAGATGACGAAGCCGGGGGCAACGAAGACCGCGAGCTCCCCCACTTCGATCACCTCCTCGCGGTCGACGTAGCGCGCCGTCTTGACGACGACGAGGAGGGTGTCGCCGTACTCCTCGACCTTCGGCCGCTGGTGGGCCCGCACCGCGTCCTCGACCGCCAGCTCGTGCAGGCCGAACTCGTGGGCGATCGCCGCGAACTCCTCGTCGGAGGGCTCGACCACCCCGAGCCAGACGAAGGTCCCGTCTTCGCCCGCTGCCTCCCCGGCGCGTTCCAGGGAGAGGCTGCCTTCCCGGCGCCTCCCCTCCTCGTAGGCCGCGCAATCGACGATCACGCGGCAAGTATCCCCGCAAGTGACGAATTTTGTGGATGCACAGAGATTTTTGGTCTGATAGAGATTCCTTTGCGGGGACCCAGGGAGTTCCCCTGCTGCCGAAAAAACGCCGGCAGCAGCTAAATCCAGTCGAAAGGACCATTGATGAGAAGGCTAATCCTGGCCGGAGCGATCCTGGCAGCGATGCTGCTGCCTGCCGCCTCGGCGACCGCGGCGCCTTACCAGCCCACAGGGGCGTTTGCGTCGTTCAACAACTGCCCGCTGAGCAAATCGACGCTGAAAGCGTGCTTCTACTCCAAAGTCAGCTCGGGCTACGTGACCACCGGCAACAAAACGGTGCCGATCAAAAACCCGGTCGTTCTGCAGGGCGGCCTCGAATACCCCGAAAACGTCTTCGAGAACGTGACGTTCCTCGGGGCCGAGGACGGGAACACGCTGACGAAATCGCCGCAGCCCGTGCCGGGTGGCCTCCTGGGCATCCAGGCGCCGAGCTGGTGGCCCTCGCTGCTGCGCAACCTGTTCAACGAAACGATCAACAACGGCTTCACCGGCGTCACCGCCACGATGGAACTGGCGGGCCCGCCGAGCGCGGTCAAACTGAACGTGCTGGCCACGGCCACCGGTGAAGGCACCGCGTTGCACATGCCGGTGAAAATCAAGCTGGGCAACCCGTTCCTCGGGAACAACTGCTACATCGGTTCCAACAGCCAGCCGATCACACTGAAACTGACGACCGGCACGACCTCTCCGCCTCCGCCCAACACGCCGATCTCCGGCAGCCCCGGCGAAGGCGCTGAAAGCGAAAATGGCGACCTGTTGACCATCTCCAAAAACAAACTGGTCGACAACTCGTTCGCCGTTCCGGGCGCCAACGGCTGTGGAGGGATCCTCTTCTCCTGGGCCGTCGACCCGTTCGTGGAGTCGATCGTGGGGATCCCGTCCCCCGCAGGCAAAAACACTGCCGTGCTCGAAGGGGAAATCAAAATCGGGAATCCGGTGGCTGTCAAAGCCAGCATGCCGTAACGACCCTCAGGGGTCTGAGCGTAAAGGCGCCCGCTCCGGCGGGCGCCTTTTTTATGCGCTCAAGACGGGAAAGCGGCCTGGTCGAGCCACCCCGTTCGCAGACGCGCCTCGCGCCCCGGCCTAAGCGGCGGGCGCGAGAGATCCGATTCCCCAAGCGGATCCACACATATAGAGCGCGTCTCTCCTCCCCTGGTGATTTCCCCCAGAAGCGCCGGCTTCAACTGCCTGCTTCTTCACCGGAGAGACTGGGGCAGCCTAATCGATTGCGTCAATTGATTCAATCATCGAAATTGATTAGGTCAAAATGATCAGGTCAATGCGGGCTGCGCGGAGGGCAGCGAGCTGAGCACGCGGTCGGCGACCGACTCCCCCGTCAGGCCGACCTCGGCGCGCAGCAGCGCGGGCTTGCCGTGGGTGACGTAGGAATCCGGCAGGCCGACGCGCAGGACCCGCGCCCGTTCGCCCGGCGCCTCGGCGAAGGCGTCCTCGAGATGCTCGAGCACGGCCGAGCCGAAGCCGCCCGGCAGCACGTTCTCCTCGATCGTCACCACCAACTCGTGCTCGCGCGCCAACCGCTCGGTCAGCTCGGCGTCGATCGGCTTGGCGAAGCGGGCGTCGGCGACGGTCGCCTCGAGCCCGTGCTTGGCGAGGACCTCGGCCGCTTCCCGGGCGACGGTGACGCCGTAGCCGTAGCCGAGCAGCGCCACCCGCTCGCCCTCGGCCAGGACCTCGCCCTTGCCGATCGGGATCAGCTCCGGCGCCGCCGGCAGCTCGGCCCCCTCGGCCGCCCCGCGTGGGTAGCGCAGCGCCGTCGGGCCGTCGTAGGCGATCGCGGTGTGGAGCATGTGGACGAGCATCGCCTCGTCGCGTGGCGCCATCACGACCACGTTCGGGATCGGGCGGAAGTAGGAGACGTCGAAGGCGCCGTGATGGGTCGGGCCGTCGTCGCCGACCAGGCCGGCGCGGTCCATCGCGAACGTGACGTCGAGCTCCTGCAGGCAGACGTCGTGAATGATCTGGTCGTAGGCGCGCTGCAGGAACGTCGAGTAGATCGCGCACACCGGCTTGCCGCC
>JALZHV010000337.1:1869-2585 GCA_030860625.1 Actinomycetota bacterium | reverse complement strand
GCTCCTGCTCGACGAGCCGACCAGCGCGCTCGACCCGGTCGGGCGGCGGATCGTCCGCGAGCTGCTCGAGGAGCTGCGCCGCCGCGGCGTCTCGGTCCTGCTCAACTCGCACCTGCTGAGCGAGGTCGAGCTGATCTGCGACCACGTCGCGATCATCGCCCGCGGGCGCCTGGTCAAGGCCGGGACCCCGCGGGAGCTGGCGGGCCCGGCGGCGGTCGAGGTCGATACCGGCGCCGGCGTGCGGACCTTCGAGGGCGCGACCCGCGAGGACGCGCCACGGATCGTCGCCGACCTGATCGCGGCCGGCGAGAGCGTCTACCGGGTCGAGGTCCGCCACAGCTCGCTCGAAGACGTCTACCTCGACGCGGTCGGAGGGCAGACCGGATGAGCGGCGCGCAGCTGCGCTCGGCGGCGACGGTGGTCGGCCTCTCGATCCGAGAGGGGGTGCGCAAGCGCGTCTTCCTCGCCGTGCTGGTCCTGACCGTCGGCTTCCTCGCGCTCTTCGCCCTCGGCGCCCATTTCGCCTTCCGGGACGTGGCGGGGTTCGCCGCCGGGGAAACGGAGATCCTCGACGCCCACGCCTTCACCGGGGCGACGATCTTCGGCATGGCGATGTTCGCGACGCTCTTCCTCGGCGCGGTGCTGGCGGTCTTCCTCACCTTGGGAGTGGTCCGCGGCGACGCCGAGTCGGGCCTGCTGCAGCCGATCGTCGTCCG
>JALZHV010000337.1:0-1859 GCA_030860625.1 Actinomycetota bacterium | reverse complement strand
CGACGATGCTGGTCGCCCGCTTCGCCGGCGCCGCCACGCTCTCGGCCGCCTACGTGATCGTCGTCTACCTCGTCGCCTGCGTGATCACCGAGGTGACCGGCGACTGGACCCCCGACCACCTGATCACCCCGGCCCTGGGCCTCGCTCTCGGCGTCGCGATCATCGCTGCCCTCTCGCTGCTGGCCTCGACGATCCTCTCGGTGACCGCGCAGGGCATCGTCGTCTTCATGGTCTTCGGCGCCGGGCTGACGGCGGGGCTGCTGGCGCAGATCGGCAACGCGATCAACTCCGATTCCCTGCACGACATCGGCCGCGTCGCCAGCTGGTCGCTGCCCTTCGAGGGCCTCTACATGGCCAGCCTGCACGCGCTGATCTCCGACACCACGGGACTCACCGGAGTGGTCCTGCAACTGGGTCCCTTCGGCGGCTCGGAAGCGGCCGGTCCCGGCCTGATTGCCTGGGCCTTCGTCTACCTGCTCGGCGTCCTCGCCCTCGCCGCATTCGTGTTCTCGCGGCGCGATCTCTGAGAGGCTGGCCCTCGCGATGATCGACTCCCACACGCACCTGTTCCTCTGCGACGGCGAGGAGGACGAGCTGGTCGCCGCGGCCCTCGAGGCCGGAGTGAGCCGGATGCTGACGATCGGGATGGGCGCGGACACGAACCCGGTGGCGGTGGCGAGCGCGGAGCGGCACGAGAGCGTCTTCGCCGCGGTCGGGCGCCACCCGAACGACGCGACCGGCTTCGACGAGGCGGCGGCGGAGGAAATCCGCCGCTTCGGCGCCCACGAGAAGGTGCGGGCGATCGGCGAGACCGGGCTCGACTTCTACCGCGACACCGCCGCGCCGGAGGACCAGCGGCGGGCGTTCGCGGCGCAGATCGAGATCGCGCGGGAGCTCGACCTGCCGATCGTGATCCACGCCCGCGACCCGGAGGGGGAGAGGCGGGCGACCGACGAGATCTTCGACACCCTCGACGCCAAGGCCGGCGAGGCGCCGGTGATCCTGCACTGCTTCTCGGCGCCGCACCGGGTGGGGGACGCGGCCGAGCGCGGCTGGTACTGCTCGTTCGCCGGCAACGCCACCTACCCGAGCGCCAAGGAGCTGCTGTTCGCGGCCGCGAAGGTGCCGGAGGACCGGATCCTGGTCGAGACCGACGCGCCCTACCTGGCGCCGCAGCCGAAGCGCGGCAAGCGCAACCAGCCCGCCTACGTGGTCGAGACGGCGCGGGAGATCGCCGAGGTGCGCGGCGTCTCCTACGAGGAGCTGGAGCGGACGGTCGAGGCCAACGCCCAAGCGCTCTTCGGCTGGTAGCGCGTGGTTCGGCTCGGCCAGAACTTCCTCGCCGACCCCAACCTGCTCGACGCGATCGTCCGCGATGCCGAGCTCGCGCCGGGGGAGGTGGTGCTGGAGGTCGGGGCGGGGGAAGGCGTCCTGAGCGAGCGGCTCGCAGCCGCCGCGGCGCACCTGCACACGGTCGAGATCGACCGCGGGCTGGAGCAGGCCCTTGAGCGGATCGCGGCGCTGCCGAACGTCGACCTCCATTGGGGCGACGCGATGAAGATTGACCTCGCCGGGCTCGACCCGGCGCCGACGGCGATGGTCGCCAACCTGCCCTACTCGGTGGCGACGCCGCTGATCCTGCGCACGATCGAGCAGCTGCCGTCGCTGGAGCGCTGGACGGTGATGGTGCAGCGCGAGATCGCCGACCGGCTGCGGGCAGGGCCGGGCAGCCGCACCTACGGCTCGCCGAGCGCGGTCGCCCAGCTCGCCTGCGAAGTGGAGATGCTGCGGCCGGTCGACCCCGCCGTCTTCAAGCCGCGGCCGCGGGTCGACTCGGCGATCCTGCGGCTGCGGCGGAC
>JALZHV010000047.1 GCA_030860625.1 Actinomycetota bacterium | reverse complement strand
GCTCAGGGCGCTGTCTGGATCGGGTCGCGCCTCCAGCGCGGTCCCGAACTCGGCCAGCTCCTCGGCCTCGGCCTCACTCAGGCGGTAGCCGCCCGGCCGCGCCGCGGGAGCGCCGGTAGCGATCCGCCGCCAGCAGCCCTCGCCGGTGGGAGCGAACGCGTACGGCCCGAGGCCGATGCCGCCCCCTTTGAAGATCCTCATCACGCTGATCAGCTCGCGCAGCTGCTGCAGCGCGGTCTCGGCGCCGCCGTCGGGGTCCTGCTCGGCGACCGCCAGGTACTGCGGCTCCCAGGAGGCGCGGCCCATGCCCTCGCTGCGCATCGCGTCGATCGGCGCCTCGATCGAGTCGGCGCGGACGATCCGCACCCCGCTCGGCAGCTGCAGGCGCGGCATCGACATCCGCAGGCCGACGATCGGCACGATCAGGACGTCGGCGTCGTCGGCGCTGCGGGCTTCGGCGTCGAGCGTCGTCAGCGCCGCCTCCAGCCGCTCGCGGTCGAGCGTGAAGGCCGCGGCGCCCTCCCAAAGCTCGGCGAGGAAAGTGGTCAGCATCAGCTCGGCGCGCTCGCCCGGGTCGGCGGGAACCGCCTTGCCGCGCACCTCCAGGTAAGGGGCGGCGACACCCGCCTCGACCGCCGCCTCGCGGGCGGGACCGAAGCTCGGCAGCGCCCGCAGCTCCCCGGTGTGCTCGATGACGTAGCGCCCGGTCATCGGCACGTAGCTGTAGAAGGCCGATTCGTCGCCGGCGTCGGCGGCGACGTCGAACGGGATCTCCTCCCCCATCGCCACCAGCGAGCTGAGGCGCGTAGCGGCCTCCGTCGCGAGGCGCTTGATCGATTCGTTCAGGAGAAAATCACGCACGCCAAGCCATTCAGCCTGCGAACGGACCCTCCTGCGCTTGCACGATGGCTTGCAGAGAAGCAGGCCCCGCGGAGCTAGGCCGTTCGTCCTTCGTCGGAATCAGGGCGATTGGCCAGATCCCATTCCCTGCGGTAGTTCCCGTACCGCCAATCGAGCAAGACCTCGGGTATCGCACTCGCGATCAGGCCGATGACGATCAAGCCGACGATCCTCCAGGCTCCCTCCAGAAACGCGATCACTGCGACGAGCGCGGCAACGCATGCCACTACATAGACGGCCTGCCTCAACATCCAGATGCTTCGGGGGACAAGGCGCTTGCCGCCCAACCTCCGCCGAATTACCGCTAGCTCGTCTTGTGAAAATTCCGAGCTCCGCCTCATGAGCCTTCTACTCGGGATCCTCGCGGTTGGCCAGCTCCCATTCCTTCCGGTACTTGCCATACCTGAAGTCGATGAACAGCTCGGGCAGCATGCCAGCAAAGAAAGTAACGATCCCCAGACCGACCCAGAGCCATATCCCCTCCGCAAAGGTCAGCACGACCACGAGCCCAGCGACGCATACCAAAACAAACGCTGCCTGTTTCAGCACCCACCTGACGCGAGACTGCAGGGGGGTCCCGCCCCACCTCTCTCACGCTTCCGCAAGCTCCTCATCCGAGAGCGTCAACATCCCGAGAATCATTGCGGTTGACTAGTTCCCATTCTCTTCGGTAGTTGTCGTACCTCATGGTGAACACTTCAAAAAGACCACCCACGAAGAAGGCCATGATCGTCAGGCCAACAGCTTGAACGATCCCCTCCGTAAACATCAAAACAGCAACTACCCCTATTGCACAGAAAAGCACGTAGAGAATCTTGAACCCTACCCACTTCGCCTTTGAAGTTAAAGGACGACCGTAATACAAACGCGTTCGTAAGGGTTTTTCGTTTGGAGCGGTGTTATCTGGCTTATTCATCAGTCCTCCATTAACAATAAATCTCGGCTAGTCCTGAGCGAGCAAGCGATCCGATCCCAACCCCTGCCTCCCAGGCTATAGAGGTATAGATCCAGCTCACCGCAGATGCACGAGCAACCCTAGGGAGCTCGCTTAAGTTCCGAGACTTCCAGAGCCATTCAAAGGCTCCGGTAGTTCGATATTTGGCCGCAACCCCACCCCATTTATTTATAGGGAAACTGGAGAGAGTTGGGGCGAGTATGCCGTTAACCGCCTTATTCGTGATGACGAAGTTGTCCCAGGCCCTCTGCTCGAAAGAGGTGTCGCAGGATTCCTTCAGGTTCTTCACGAAATCGCCATAGCGGTCGCTCCAGAATTCTTCTACATGTTCGGCGTAATCGATGCTGCCCTCGATGAAGTCTCCAGCGGCTCCGCCGTTCCCATTGCCAGCGACCCCGATGAAGTCTCGACCACCGGCCGTGGCATCCCAGCCAGAGTCCAGCGCGCCGCCGACGGCATCCCCCGCGCCAGAGATGCTGGGGAAGCGGCCGTCGAGGTCATAGAGCGTGAGCGGGTTGTTCCAGACGTAGGGATAGCGATTCGCCGTTATTCCCAGTCCGATTTTCCCGAGCACGGGGTCTTCGCTCAGGAACGAGCCCAGGGCTGGCGAATAAACACGGGCACCCATCTGGATCAACCCGGTTGCGGGATCCGAGCGCCGCTCCTGCTCGCCCAGGTAGCCCATTTCGAGAGTCGGGCCTGAGAGCTGGGCCCCCCACGGGTCATAGCTCTGCCGAGAGGTCACTTCGCCGGCCGCATTTGCGAGAGCCGTGATGTCACCGTGGGCGTCGGAGAGGGGATAGCTGGTCGATTCCCCAGAGCGCTGCCCGAGAAGCCCCTCGGGACTCTGCACATAGCTGGTCGTGATTTCGCCTTCGCCAGTGGCGTCATAGGTCGCCAGATCCGTCAGATCACCGTAGTGGGTTAGCTGGGTGCCCATCCCGTCCGTCCGCTCTACGAGGCGATCCAGAGCGTCATAGGTATAGCCGATGCTTTCGCTCCCGCCTTCGACGCCGGTGAGACGATCGAGCGCATCCCATTCGAAGAGCGTTTCGCCGGATTCGCTGACCATGCTGGCGAGTCTGCCTGCGCCGTCGTAGCCGTAGGTGGCTCCATCCGAGGAGCCGGTCACCTGATTGAGGGCGTTGAAGCTGTAAGTGATCCCGGCTGCCGACGTGCGGTTGCCGGCGGCGTCATAGCCATAGCTCGTCGAGCCTTCGCCAGGGGGATCGAAGGACGTCAGGCGATTGAGCGCGTCGTAGGCGTAAGTCGTTTCCTGTTCCAGCCGAGCGTCGGTCCTGCTGGTTACGTTGCCAGCGGAGTCATAGCCGTATTCGAGCGCCTCGAGAACACTGCCAAGTTCTCCAGCTTTGGTGAGCGTTTCCGCGAGACGCCCGGCATTGTCATAGGCGTTGGTGGTGATGATGCCGCCAGGCCGTTTGACTTCCGTCAACCCACCCTCGGGGTTGTAGGCGAAGGTCGAGGTTTTGCCCTGAGGATCGGTCAGCGAAGTCAACCGTCCGAGGCCGTCGTAGCCATATTGGAGCGTGCCGCGCCCATCGACCTGTTTCGTCAGGTTGCCGAGCGGGTCGTAGGTGCGCGTGATCGACTGGCCACGGCCGTCGTTGATCGACGAGACGAGCCCGTCTTCGTTGTAGCCGATTTCGATTTTTTTGCCCTGCGTGTTCATTGCGCTGGTGAGTCTGTCGGCGTTGTCGTAGCCGAAGGAGCTCGAAGCCGTTTCGCCGGCGTTGATTTCCGTTAGTCGGTTGGCGACGTCGTAGTCGTATTCGGCCACGCCCGCCGGAGTCGTCCGGCTGAGCAGATTTCCGACGTCGTCATAGGCGAAGCTGGTCGCCCTTTCGAGCGGCTGGGCGATTTGGGTGAGGCGGCCCAATTCGTCATAGCTATAGGTAGTCGAGTTACCGCGTGGATCCAGAACCGAGGTGATGTCGCCATTTGCGTTGTAGCCGTAGTCGGTGGCGACGGAAAGTGGCTCTTCGACCTTGGTCATCCGATCGAGAAGATCGTATTCATAGGTCGTTTCGTATTCGCGCGGATCGGTAAGACTCGTGCGGTTTCCGCGACTGTCGTAGCCGAAGCTCCAGTTCTCCCCTTCGGGCTCGTTGACTTCGATCAACCGGTTGGCGAGGTCGTATTTGTAAGTAGTTTCCTTCCCGCGTCGATTGATGACTTTGATCGGCTTCAGGTTGCCGTTGTAGGAGATTTTGATCTGTTGTTCGAGGGGATCGGTATAGGTGATCGGCCGCTCCATCGCGTTGTAGGCGATTTTCCAGACGCCTTTTGCTGGATCGGTGATCTGAGTCGGCCTCCCGTTGGCGTCGTAGACGTATTGGGTCGTGTGGCCTTCAGGAGTCGTCTGCGACAGCAACTCCCCCAGCGCATTTCGGCTGAAGGTTTCAGCTTTGAGGCCGGGCTTCGTTTCTGCGATCAGATGGTTGCGATTGCTGTATTCGAAGCTCGTTTTATGGCCAAGCGGATCAGTCACGCTGAGCGTGTTGCCGCGCGAGTCATAGCTGAATTCTGCTTTGTGCCCGTTGGCGTCCGTCACAGTCGACGGTTGACCCGATTCGTTGTAGGCGAGGATCGTTTCCCCTTCTTCGGGATCGGTGATCTTCGTCAGATCGCTTCCCGACCATTCGAAGCTCCAAGAGCTGCCGCGGGCATCCGTGAAGCCGGTGAGGCGGTTTTTGGAGTCGTATTCGTAGCTGCGTTCGCCTTCTCCGGGGTCGACCACGGAGGTGAGGTTTCCGGCTGCATCGTGGCCAAGCTGCCATTTGGCGCCGCCTGGCCGGATGACTTCGTCAACGTTGCCCGCAGCGTCGTAGCTGGTAGCCGTGGTGTGGCCGAGCTGGTCTTTTTCAGAGACAACCCGATTCTGACCATCGAAGCCGTAGGTGACTTTCCCGCCCTCGGGTTCCGTGACGACCGTTTCGTTTTCTTTGTACTCGAGTTTCCAGAGGTTTTCGAGGCCATCCCGCTGCTCGATCACCCGGCCTTGGGCGTCATAGGTGTTTTTGAGGATTACGTTTCCGCGCGGGTCCTTGATCGTTTTCAACCGGTGCGCCGAGTCATAGGTGTATTCGGTGACGCCTCCGAGGGGATCGGTCACCGTTGTCAAGTCCCCAGCCCCTGAGTAGGTGTATTTGACTTCGCGCCCGGTGGAGTCTTTGACCGAGGTGATGCGGTTGGAGCCGTTGTAGGCGAACGTGAGCGTCTGGCTGGAAGAGTCAGTGATCGTCGCCAAGCGACCGTTGGCGTCGTAGCCGTAGGTCGTTTTCAGACCGTGGTCATCGGTGATCGAGGTGATCCGGCCGCTTGATTCAAAGCGGTAGACCGTGCCTTCGAGCGTCGTCAGATGGAAGGCGCCTTCGACCTTGGCAAGCGTGCTGGTCACGCCTGGAGGAGCTTTGTAGCCCGATTCGGTTTTGTAGAACAGGTCTTGGCGCCCGTCCTGCTGTAGGACGAGAACCGCCCCCGAAGCGAGCTCGGTTGCACTGGCGAGCCCAGTCTGCGCCCATCCTGGGCCGAGGCCGGTATTGGCGGCCGAGCCGGAGTTGTAGGCGCGGGTCATTTCGAGCGGGACATCACTCTTGTTGGTGAGGAGCAGGTCGCGGTGGGAGTAGGAGAGATCGCCGGTAGCGAGAATGACCGGGTCGGCACCTTCTCCACACTGAGATTCCTCACCTCGGCAGTGCCCGTTCTGTTCAGGCAATTGAGCCGCCGGTTTCCATTCGATGTTGGTGGTGACGGAGTCGCCGCAGCCCGCCGGCTGCGGTCCGCTGGCACAGCCCCAGTCGTTGTTCGGAGCTGCGAGTTTCCCGGTCCCGGAGTAGGAAAGGCCACCGCTGTTCCCGCGGAAGCGGTTCCATTCGATTTTCGGTGAGCCGGATTCGGTGACCCTGATCGCGTACGGGCTGTTGGCCCTGATCGTGGAGTTGGAGATTCGCGGCGAGGCGCCTTTGACTTCGACTGCTCCCAGTCCCGACCCAGCGTTGCAGCGGTAGATTTCCACGTGATCCAGCACAGAGCTGCCGCTGCCTGGTTCCAGCTTGATGCTGCCGCAGTTGCCGGTCGCCGTTCTGGGTTCGAAGACCACCGGTTTGGAGACTTCTCCTTCGGCTTTCAACGTTCCCTGCACCTTCATCCAGCCCCCGTGCAAGACGATGCCGGGGTTTAGTCGCAGAGTCGCTCCGCTCGAGACCGCGAGCGTGCCTTCGAGATGCAGCGACGTGATGCTCGGCTCCCAAGTCGCCGATTTGTTCAGAGCCCCCGCGAAGGCGACCTGGTTGGTGCTGGCTCCTCCCGTGTTGCCGAAGACGGTGTTGCTGGCGATGTCCGGGGGGATTTCCGAGTTGTTGGGGCCACCGTTGTAATAGATCGCCTGGGTGCTCGAGTTGTTGGTCACGATGTTGTCGCCAAGACTGGTGGCGGTGACCGGGCCACTGCTTGGTTCTACGAAGACGGCGGCGCTGCCCCAGAATTTTTCGACCAGGTTGTCGTGGAAGTCGATACCCAGGGTTTTGCCGGCTCCCGATCCGTAATAGACGGCGAATCCTCCACCGCTGAAGATGTTGTTGGCTATGACGGGGCTGCTGTTGCCGCTGACGTGAACCGCCATGTAGGTGCTTTCGCGGATCGTCGAGTTGGTGATCGTCGGCGAAGAGTCGACGATTTCGATTCCCTTGCCCCAAGAGGGACCGGCCCGGCGGACTTCGACGTGATCGAGCACCGAGGCGCCGCTGCCGGCTTTGAAGACAATCCCGCCCCAGGTGCCGCTTTCGGTTGCCGACTTGAAGGTGACCGGTGCTTCGGCGGTGCCTTCGGCTTTCAGGGTGCCGAGCACTTCGAGGGAGCCTCCGTGGAGAGTGACCCCTGGTTTCATCGTCAACGTGATTCCGCTCGGTATCTTCAACTTGCCCATCAGGTGAAGAGGCGCGGCAATCGGCGTTTCCCAGGTGACCGGTTTGTTCAGCACCCCGGCAAACGCCACCTGATTGGTGCTGGCGCCTCCCGTGTTGCCGAAGACGGTGTTGCTGGCGATGTCGGGGGGGATTTCCGAGTTGTTGGGGCCACCGTTGTAATAGATCGCCTGGGTGCTCGAGTTGTTGGTTACCAGGTTGCCGCCGAGGCTGGTGGCCGTGATGGGGCCGGAGCTGGGTTCGACGAAGACGGCGGCGCTGCCCCAGCATTTTTCGACCACGTTGTCGTGGAAGTTGACGCCGAGCGTTTTCCCGGCGGTCGAGCCGTAATAAGCGCAAATGCTGCCGCCACTGATCGTGTTGTGGGCGATCTCGGGGCTGCTTTCTCCGCTGACGTGGATCCCCGTGTAGGTGCTTTCGCGGATGAGGGAATGAGTGATCGTCGGAGACGAGTCAATGACCTGGATGGCTTTACCCCAGGAGGGACCGGCCCGGCGGACTTCGACGTGATCGAGCACCGAGGCGCCGCTGCCGGCTTTGAAGACGATCCCGCCCCAGGTGCCGCTTTCGGTTGCCGACTTGAAGGTGACCGGTGCTTCGGCGGTGCCTTCGGCTTTCAAGGTGCCGAGCACTTCGAGGGTCCCGCCATGCAGCGTGATCCCTGGTTTCATCGTCAGCGTGATTCCTCCAGGCACTTTGAGGGTCCCCATCAAGTAGAGAGGTGCGGTAACGGGCGTTTCCCAAGTCGCCGATTTGTTCAGAGCCCCCGCGAAGGCGACCTGGTTGGTGCTGGCTCCTCCCGTGTTGCCGAAGACGGTGTTGCTGGCGATGTCCGGGGGGATTTCCGAGTTGTTGGGCCCACCGTTGTAGTAGATCGCCTGGGTGCTTGAGTTGTTGGTGACCAGGTTGCCGCCGAGGCTCGTTGCGACAACCGGGCCGCTGCTCGGTTCGACGAAGACGGCGGCGCTGCCCCAGAATTTTTCGACCACGTTGTCGTGGAAGTCGATGTCCAACGTTTTGCCGGCGGTCGAACCGTAATAGACCGCGAAGCCTCCTCCGTTCAAGACGTTGTCGGCTATATCAGGGCTGCTTTCCCCGCTGACGTGGATCGCCATGTAGGTGCTTTCGCGGATCGTCGAGTTGGTAATCGTCGGCGACGAATCGACGATCTGGATGGCTTTGCCCCAAGAGGGGCCTGCTCGACGGACTTCGACATGGTCGAGCACCGAGGCGCCGCTGCCGGCTTTGAAGACGATCCCGCCCCAGGTGCCATTTGCGGTTTCTGGCTTGAAGGTGACCGGCGCTTCGGTGGTACCTTCGGCTTTCAGGGTGCCGAGGACTTCGAGGGAGCTGACGACTACCTGAACCCCCGGTTCGGCTTTGATCGTGACGCCGGGTTCTACTTTGACC
>JALZHV010000046.1 GCA_030860625.1 Actinomycetota bacterium | reverse complement strand
GCCGATGACCGCGAAGTGCGTCCAGGGGACGCCTCCGAAGTACATGACGGCGAGGGTGGCGACCGCGAACACCAGGGAGGTGCCGAGGTCAGGTTGAAGGAAGACGAGCCCGGCCGGGGCCAGGCCGAGGCAGAGGTAGCGCACGGTGCGCTGCACCGGCGAGCCCCGCCTGGCGCCGTCGATCACGAACCCGGCAAGCGTGAGGACGAGCAGGAGCTTGCCGAGCTCCGATGGCTGGAAGCTGAAGAAGGGAAGTTCAAAGGCGCGCCGCGAGCCGCGGGCGGCGAAGCCGAAGACGAAGACGAGCGAGATGCTGACGCAGAGGAAGGTGTAGATCCCGACCCGCAACTCGCGGAAGCGGGAGTAGTCGATCCGGGTCAAAAGCAGCATCCCGGCGATCCCCAGCACGGCGTAGATCGCTTGGCGCTCGAGGAAGTAGTTGGGGCTGCCGGGGACGTCGTTCTGGGTCGCCTGGCCGAGGGTGAGGAGGCTGAAGGCGACCAGGCCGAGGGCCGAGAGCATCAGCGGCATGTCCATGTGGGCGAGGCCGAGGCGCTCGGCGATGCCGACGTGAACCGCGAAGGGCTCGGTCCGGGCGTTTCTGGTTCGGGTGGCGTACATCATTCGGTTTCGACAGCGCTCGTCGCTTCGGCTGCCTCTTCGGAGATCTGCTTCGCGTAGATCTCATCGAGGATGCTTCGGACCACCGGTGCTGCCGATTCGGCGCCGAAGCCTCCTTGCTCCACGGTTGCAATCGTGACCATACGCGGGTTCGGGTACGGGGAGAGCGCCGCGAACCAGGACTGGTCGCCGTAGCCGTCGCGTTCTGCGGTCCCGGTCTTGCCCGCGATCGGGATCGGGAAGTCGCCGAAGACGTCGGTCCCGGTCCCTTCCGTCCCCTGCGCGGCCAGGTGCAGGCCCTCGAGGATCTCCGCTTGGTAGGTCGGGTCGATGTCGACCTCGCGGCGGATCCCGAACTCGAACTCCTTCAGCACCCGGCCGGCGGTGTCCTCGACTTCCATCGCCACGTGCGGGGTGACGATCTTGCCGCCGTTGCCGAGCGCCGCGTAGGAGACGGCCATCTGCAGCGGGTTCGTCTGCAGGTCGCCCTGGCCGGTCGCCAGCTGGACGTTGTCGCCGATCGACCAGGGCCGGTCGGTTCCGCCTTCCTCGAACAGCTGGTTGCGCCACTGTTCGGTCGGCAGCAGCCCCTCACGCTCCTCAGGGAGATCGAGGCCGGTCCACCTGCCGATGCCGAGTTTGCTCGCCCATTCCTGCAGCTCGCCGCTGTCCCACATCCGCGCTCCGAGCGTGTAGAAGTAGACGTCGGAGGAGACTTCAAGCGCCCGTGCCAACGCCACCGGCCCGTAAGCCTCCGAGCCGGCGTTCTTGAAGGGCAGGCCGCCGATCGTGATCGAGCCCGCGTCGTAGATCGTCTCCTCCGGCGTGATCTCGCCGCTTTCCAGCGCCGCCAGCGCCGGGATGATCTTGAAGATCGAGCCCGTCGGATAGGCGCCTTCGGTGGCGCGGTTGAAGAGCGGCGCCGTGACCGGGTCCCGGTAGAGCGCGTCCACCTGCGCCTGGGTCGGTTCGATCAGGTCGGTCGGGTCGAAGGTGGGGTTCGAGCCGAGCGCGAGGATCTCGCCGGTTTCGATGTCCATCGAGATGAAGGCGCCCGGCAGCCCCTGCGAGGAAAGCCCTTCTTCGCCGGCGGCCTGGACGTCGGCGTCGATCGTCAGCTTCAGGTTCTCGCCCGGCACGGGCGCCTGGGAGACCAGCTGCCCGCCCGGCGTCGGCTGCCCGAACGCGTCGACCTGGATCCGGGTCATCCCCGGCTCCCCGCGCAGGAAGCGGTCGTAGCTGTACTCGACGCCGCCCTGGCCGATTTCGTCGCCGGGCTCGAGGCCCTTGTACTCCGACTCTTTCAGCTCCTCTTCGGAGATCTCGCCAACGCTGCCCACCACATGCGCCGCCCGCGAGCCTTCCGGGTAGTGGCGGACGAAGACCCGCTGCACGGTCACCCCCGGGAACTCGCCCTGGTTCTCTTCCAGGTAGGCGATCAGCTCGAAGCGGACGTCCTGCTTCAGCGTCACCGGCGCCCCGGCGGCGACTTCTTCCTCTTTCTCGATCGTGCGCCGGACCTCGCGCAGCGACATGTTCGCCAGGTCCCCCAGTCGCGCCAGCACCTCGCGTTCTTCGGCCGGGTCCTCCGGCAGCCTCGTCGTGTTCAGCTGCAGCGCCAGGCTGGTCCGGTTGTCGACGAGCACGTGGCCGTCACGGTCAAGGATCTCGCCTCGCGGCGCGATTTGTTTGAACTCGCGGGTGCGGTTGTTCTTGGCCTCGGCCAGGTACTCCTCGCCGCCCAGGATCTGCAGGTTCCAGAGCCGGAAGAAGAGGATGCCGAAGAGGATCAGGGCGACGCCGCTGAGGACGGCGACCCGCAGCGAGAGCCGGCTGCCCTGGGGACGTTGGTCGCTCCGCAGGTACACCGGCCTATGCTCCCAGGACGGTCGGCCGTCTGCGACGCCGCACCGCCATCGGCTCCTCGACCAGCGCCGGCCGCAGCGCCCGCCGCAGGCCGACGTAGATCGCCCAGCCAGCGAAGAAGGCGAAGGCGCTCTTGAGGAGGATGTCCTTGACCACCAGCAGGCTGACCGGGGCGTCGATCCCCAGCATCAGCTCGACGGCGCCGAAGCCGAGCTCGGCGAACAGGGTCAGGCCCATGCAGAGCAGCGGCGGCACCAGGGCGCTGTGGATCTCGAAGCGCTCGCGAAAGAGGCCGGCGAGGTAGCCGGTCGCGATCAGGACCAGCGAGCTCCCGCCCAGCGGCGCTATCAGCAGGCAGTCGAGCAGGAAGCCGACCGCGAAGCCGCAGACGGCGCCGGTCAGCGAGCCGCCGAAGAGACCGAGCACGACCACCAGCGCCGGCAGCAGATCGGGGCTGACGTGGAAGACGGCGACTCGGGAGAAGAAGGAGAGCTGCAGGATCACGCCGGCGATCACGATCGCGGCGAGGCGGGCGAGAATGTTCGGGGTGAGGATCACCCGCGCGAGCCCCCGGTGAGGACCATGACGAGGTCGAGCTCGCGGAGATCGGCGAAGGGCTTGATGTGGACCTGCTGCTGGGCCTCCTGCTCGACCAGCGAGGCTTCGACCACCTTGCCGATCGGCAGGTTCGGCGGGTAGTCCGACTCGATCTCCGGGCCGCGCCAGCCGGAGGTCACCACCACCTGCCCTTTGCCGACCCGTTTTTCGGAGTCGAGGAAGTCGAGGATCAGGTCGCCGGGGTCGCCGAGCGCCGGTTTCATCACCCCCTGGATGCCGCTGGGGACGATCTTGGCCGAGACGGCGCTGGAGTGGTCGGCGATCAGCGTTACCCGGGCCGAGCCGCCGGTGACGGCCGCCACGGTTCCGACCAGCCCGTCGCCGTTGACCACCGGGTCGTCGACCTCGACCCCGTCGCCGAAGCCGACGTCGATCGTCACGTCGGCCGACCATTCGGTCGGCGAGCGGCCGACCACGCGGCCGCTGACCTCGTCGTAGCCGGAGGGGATGGCGCCGCTGCGGTCGAGTTCGAGCAGTTTGCGCAGCTGCTGGTTTTCGGCCAGCGCCGCCTGCGCCCCGACCGCCTGCTTGCGCGCCTCCTCGAGTTCGCCGTGCAGGCGGCTGTTCTCGCCGCGCGCGTCGAAGGTCTCGTCGAACCAGTTGACGAGGTCGCGGGCCGGCTTCAGGGCACGGTCAGCGACCGACTGGATCGGGCTGAAGATGGTGCTGACGCCGCGCTGGACGCCGTTCGAGCCCTGCCCGTAGGTGATGGAGAGCAGGACGAAGGAACCGACGACCAACAGCGCGAGCACCGCCCTGCGGCGGCGTACTTGCTTTCGATACACGTGGGGACTCTGCCAGTTGGGGGAAGATCGGGCACGCGCCCGCACCGGCTTGCTCCGGTGCTTGCAGAGGAGTCATCATCGCAAAGCAGGAAGTTCGTGCTTTGCAGGGCACGCTCGCGCTACGTATCATCAACGAACAGCGAGCAATCGAAAGGTTTTTATCTTGTCGGGGACGATGCCACCCTCGCCTGCAACCGACGAGGACGACTCGAGCTTCGAGCGCTACCTCGATTTCGTACCCGATGCGATCCTCGGGGTGGAGGGCGACGGCCGCATCGTCGTGGTCAACCGGCGCGCCGCCGAACTGCTCGGCTTCGAGCGCGAGCAGTTGCGGGGGAAGCCGCTCGGCCCCGTGATCCCCCTGCAGTTGCACGAGGCCGACCCCCGCCACCAGCTCTTCGCCCGCCGCCGCGACGGCAGCGAATTCCCCGCCGAGGTCCACCGCGACGCGGCCGAGGTCGGCGGGCGGCCGCTCGAGATCGTCGTCATCCGCGACATCGGCGAGCGCTCCGACGGCGAGCGCGAGAAAGCGCTGCAGCGCCAGCTGGACCGGGCGCGGCGACTGGAGAGCGTCGGCCAGCTCGCCGGCGGCATCGCCCACGACTTCAACAACCTGCTCGGCGTGATCATGAACTACGCCGAGTTCGTCGCCGGCGAAGTGGAACCGGACTCCCAGGCCCAGCGGGACGTGGTGGAGATCCGCCGCGCGGCCGAGCGCGCGGCCGCGCTGACCCGGCAGCTGCTGATCTACAGCCGCCGCGAGGTCGCCAAGCCGGAGGTGATGTACCTGCGCGAAGTCGTCGCCGACCTCGAGAACCTGCTGCACCGGGCGCTGGGCGAGCGGATCGAGCTGCAGACCCGCTTCGCCTCCGAACTGCTGCCGGTGGAAATCGACCCGGGACAGTTCGAGCAGGTCCTGGTCAACCTCGCCGTCAACGCCCGCGACGCGATGCCCGAAGGGGGGCGCCTGCTGGTCGAGATCGACCGGGCCGAACTCGACGAGGAGTACGCCTACCTGCACCCCGACATCGAGCCCGGCACATACGCCCGGCTCAAGGTCAGCGACACCGGCATCGGGATGGACGCGGAAACGCTCGAGCGGGTCTTCGACCCCTTCTTCACGACCAAGGAGGAGGGCACCGGCCTCGGGCTGGCGACGGTGTACGGGATCGTCACCGGGGCCGGCGGCCGGATCGACCTCTACTCCGAGGTCGGGGTCGGGACCACGGTGAAGATCCACCTGCCGATCGTCGACCTCGACCCGTCCGAGCGGGACAACGCCGAGGCGGGCGCTCCCCGCGGCAACGGCGAGGTGATCCTCGTCGCCGAGGACGAGCTCGAGGTGCGGCGGATGGCGGAACGGATCCTCGCCAAGGGCGGGTTCGAGGTCATCGGCACCAACCGGGGTAGTGATGCCCTGGAGATATGCCTGGCCCCCGAGCGCAAGATCGACCTGCTGTTGACTGATGTGGTGATGCCGGACATGCTGGGTACTGAGTTGGTGGAGCGGGCACGGGAGGCGCGACCGGAGCTGCCGGTGGTCTTCATGTCGGGCTACAGCCACGAGGTGCTCGCGCCGAAGAGCATGCTGGGCAAAGACCACAGCGCATTCCTCGAGAAGCCGTTCAGCTCGGCGGCCCTCCTGCAATCGATCCACGACCTACTCGGATGAACACCAGCGCCAGCGCGAGGATCCTCGCGATCGACGACAGCCCCGAGATCCTGCGCGTGGTCGAGCGCACCCTCAGCGAGCGGTTCGAGTGCCGGCTCGCGGGCGACGTGCCGGAGGCGCGGGACCGGCTCGCCGCCGAGGACTTCGACCTCGTGCTCTGCGACATCCAACTGCCCGGCGAGTCGGGGCTGGAGCTGGTCGAGGAGATGAGGTCGGACCGCTCCGGGACCGCCGTCGTCCTGATCACCGGCATGGACGACCCCGGCGTCGTCAACCGCGCCCTCGAGCTCGGCGTCCACGGCTACCTGGTCAAGCCCTTCTGGCCGGGGCAGCTGCTGATCACCGCCCAGACCGCGTTGCGGCGGCGCTCCCTGGAAGCGGCGGAGCGGCACCGCCGCCGCACCTTCGAGGAACAGATCCAGGCGGCGATGAACCGGGCGCCGGTGCCGATCTACGTCAAAAACCTCGACTGCCGCTACGTGCTCGCCAACGAAGTCAGCCACGAGGTGCTCGGGCTCGAGCCGGGCGAGATGATCGGCAAGACCGACGCGGAGATGCTGCCGCCCGAATCGGCGCGCCTGGTCGAGGAGACCGACCGCCGCGTGCTCAGCAACGCCGAATCGTTCGAGCGCGAGGAAACGCTGCGGATCGGCCAGAGCGAGCGGACCTTCCTCACCGTCAAGTTCCCCTACTTCGACGACAACGGCAGCCTCGCGGGCGTCTCCGGCGTCTCCACCGAGATCACCGCCAAACGCGAGGCGGAGCAGCTGCAGCGGGACCTCGCCGCCGCCCAGGAGCGGGCGATCGAGGAGCTGCAGTCCTCCCGCCAGGAGACGGTGGAGCGGCTGGCGCGGGCGATCGAGATGCACGACGCCGAGACCGGCCGGCACGTCAACCGGATGGCGCGGATCGCCTCCTACCTCGGCTCGCAGATGGGCCTCAGCGACGAGCAGATCATGCTGCTGCGGGCGGCGGCGCCGATGCACGACGTCGGCAAGATCGCGACGCCGGAAGACATCCTCCGCAAGCCCGGGGCGCTGACCCCGGAGGAGCGGGTCGAGATGGAGCGCCACACCGAGGTCGGGCACCGGATCCTCGCCGACTCCGAGAGCGAGCTGCTGCAGATGGCGGCGCGGATCGCCCTCACCCACCACGAGTGGTTCGACGGCAGCGGCTACCCGCGCGGCCTCAAGGGCGAGGAAATCCCGATCGAAGGCCGGATCGTGGCCGTCGCCGACGTCTTCGACGCGCTCCTCAGCGACCGCTCCTACCGACCAGCGATGAGCGTCGACGAGGCGCTCGACGTGATCCGCAAAGGCAGCGGCACCCACTTCGACCCCGAAGTCGTCGAAGTCCTCTTCGAGAACCTCGACGAGGCGATCGACCTGCGCGGCTAACCCCGCGCGAACAGCTGCGGCGCCAGCTCCGCCAGCAGCCCCACCGGCAGCCCCACCACATTCGAGACGCTCCCCTCCAGCCGCTCCACCAAGCTCGACCCCAACGTCTGAATGGCATAGCCGCCAGAGCGCCCTTCCCACTCCCCAAACTCCACGTACCGCTCCTTCTCCGCCTCCGAGAGCTCCTTGAAGACCACGTCCGTCTTCTCCACCCCGCTCCGCTCCTCGCCGTCCTTGACCACCACCAGCCCGCTCATCACCGTGTGAGCCCGCCCCGACATCCGATCTAGGTACTCCCTTGCCTCCGTGGCGTCAGCGGGCTTCCCCAGCACCTCCCCGTCAAGGACGACGTCGGTGTCGCAGGCGACGATCAAGGTGGAAAGGGAGGGAGGGGCATCGAGCACGTAAACCTCGCGCGCAGGTGCCCCTCCCTCCCCCACCGCCTGAGCCTTCCTCCGCGCGTTCTCAACGACAAGATGCTCGGGGTCACCAGCCGACAGCTCGTCAACCCCAGGCACGACCACCTCAAAGTCGATGCCCAACTTCTGAAGGATCTCCTTCCTCTGAGGAGACCCCGATGCGAGGACTACCTTCAGGACAGCTCGGGGAACCAGATCCCGATCTCACGCTCCGCCGACTCGTCCGAGTCCGACCCGTGGACCATGTTGAAGGTCACCTCGAGCGCGAAATCGCCGCGGATCGATCCGGGCGCAGCCTCGACCGGGTTGGTGGCGCCGATCAGCTGGCGGGCGGCCTTCACCGCTTCGGGTCCCTCGAGCACCATCGCGACCAGGGTGCCGCCGGTGATGAAGGAGACGAGCTCGCCGAAGAACGGCTTCTCGGTGTGCTCGGCGTAATGCTGGTTGGCGATCTCCTCGGTCGCGCGCATCGACTTCAGCGCGGCGATCCGCAGTCCCTTGCGCTCGAAGCGGGCGATCACCTCACCGGTGAGGGCGCGTTCGAAAGCGTCAGGCTTGACGAGGATCAGGGTCCGGCTCACGGCGGGGGCTCCTTCCTTCTTCGCGCGGATCCTGGCGCTTGGACGCCGTCCGCTCTTCGGGGTCTCTACGTTGACGGCGCGACCTCTCCTCGCCGCTGCCGCGAAGGTTGGTCTCGCAGAAGGGGCAGACGCTCCAGCGCGGGTCAACCGGCTTGCTGCAGGTCGGGCAGGGGTCCTTGAGGCGGCGCTGGCAGTTGGGGCAGCGCAGGAAGTTCTTCTCGATCGGATACCCGCAGTTGCCGCAGCTCTGCTCGGAGAGCTGGCGCACCCGGAGCTCGGCGGCCTTGATCTCCAGCTCGCGCTCCCGCGCGTCCTCCAGGAA
>JALZHV010000336.1 GCA_030860625.1 Actinomycetota bacterium | reverse complement strand
CCCGGAGATCGTCGACCTCGTCGTCGACGGCAACCCGACCGGCACCGCCTGGAGCAGCGAGCACTACGACGACCCCACCTTCGCCGGGACCAAGACCGGCCCCAACCCCGGCGTCGGCCTCTACGTCGTCAGCAAGGCGACGACGACGCCGCGGGAGATGATCGTCAAATCCCCCTCCCCCGGCTGGGACGCGGAAATCTACGCCGCCGCCTCCGGGCCGCCGGAAGAGCTCTCCGAATGGGGCGAACCGGTCGGCGAGGTCAGCGACGCCAACGGCAGCGAGGCGGTCGAGCTCCACCTCGGCTCGCCCGCCAAGTACTTCCTGCTCTGGTTCACGAAAGCGGCGCCCTCGCGCGAACAGCAGGGCCGCTTCCAGGTCGAGATCAGCGACGTCAAGCTGCTCGACTGAGACGCCCTGCAGCGGGTATACGCAGGACCGGGTGCACGTGACCGTGTTCACAAACGGTTACATCGATCCGTGCAATCTTTCCCGTAATGGCTGAGCGAGGTGCCAAACCAAACGTCCCGAAAGTCCGCCAGCGGGCATTGCACGCTGTCCGCTCGCTGTTCACGCCGCTGCTGCCCGACGACTACCTCGAACTGATCAACCCGCTCTGGTCGACGCAGGAGCTGCGCGGCCGGATTGAGCGGATTGAGCGCGAGACCGGCGACGCGGTCACGGTCCTGATCCGTCCCGGCTACGAATGGCTGGGCCACCAGCCGGGGCAGTACCTGCGGATCGGGGTGATCGTCGACGGCGTCCACCACTGGCGCGCCTACTCGCTGACGACCGAGCCGGGCCGCCCCGACGGGCTGATCGGGATCACCCCGAAGCTGGTCGACTCGGGCAAGGTCTCGCCGTACCTGGTGCACCGGGCGCGGGAGGGAGACCTCGTCCGCCTCGGCGGCGTCGAAGGCACCTTCGTCCTCCCCGACCCGCCGCCCGAGCGGCTGCTCTTCATCAGCGCCGGCAGCGGCATCACCCCGATCATGAGCATGCTGCGCGACCTCGACCGCAGGGACGCGATCGGCGACGCCGTCCACGTCCACTCGGCCCGCACCGCCGACGGCGTCATCTTCGGCGACCGCCTGCGCGACCTCGACGAGCGGCGGCCGGACTACAAGCTGCACCTGCGGATCACCAGCGAAGCCGGCCGGGTCCTCCCCGCCGACCTCGACGGGATCTGCCCCGACTGGCGCGAGCGCCGCGCCTACGTCTCTGGGCCGGGTGAGATGCTCGACGCGCTGGTCCAGCACTGGCAGGCGGAGGGCGACCCGGAGTTGCTGGAGATGGAGCGCTTCCAGCCGGTGATCGGCGGCGGCGCCGTCTCCGGCGAGGGCGGGACGATCCGCTTCACCAAGAGCGGCGTCGAGACCGCCTGCGACGGCGGCACCCCGATCCTCGTCGCCGGCGAGGAAGCCGGCGCCGAGCTGCCCTACGGCTGCCGGATGGGGATCTGCCACACCTGCATCGGCCGGCTCTGCTCGGGCGAGGTCAGGGACCTGCGGACCGGCGAGGTCTATGGTCAAGAGGACGAAATGGTGCGGACTTGTGTCAACGCCCCCGAAGGCGACGTTGAGATTGCACTCTGAGAGAGAGGGATTGAGAACCAGATGAGCGCCACTGCTACCGCCCCAGTCGACACCCCGATCGAGAACCCGCTCGCGCACCTCAGCGAGGAGCAGCTCGACGAGCTGGCGCGCGAGTTCGACGCGATCCGCGACCGCGTGATGGCCGAGCTCGGCGACCGCGACCGCCGCTACATCGAGAGCATGATCGAGATGCAGCGCCGCCTCGCCGTGCTCGGGCGGGTGCTGCTGCTCGCCTCCCGCAACCGCGCCGCCTGGGTGGCCGGGACCTCGGCCCTTTCGGCGGCGAAGATCCTCGAGAACATGGAGATCGGCCACAACGTCATGCACGGCCAGTGGGACTGGATGAACGACCCGCGCATCCACTCCTCGACCTGGGACTGGGACACCGCCTCCACCGCCGAGGCCTGGAAGCACTCCCACAACTACGTCCACCACACCTACACCAACATCCGCGGCAAAGACAAGGACCTCGGCTACGAGATCATGCGGATCGACCCGGCGCAGAAGTGGCACCCGGTCTACCTCCTGCAGCCGGTCTACAACCTGATCCTGATGGCGCTGTTCGAGTGGGGCGTGGCCCTGCACGACCTCGACTTCGAAGCGATCCGCAAGGGCCACAAGCCGATGCCGCAGGTGAAGCGCGAGCTGAAGGGCATCGCCGGCAAGGCGAAGAGCCAGATCGTCAAGGACTACATCGCCTGGCCGTTGGTCAGCGCGCTCGCCGCGACCGCGATCGACGTCGTCGTGGAGACGCGGCGGCAGCGTAAGCAGCCGAAGGGGATCCTCGGGCGCGTGCGGCGCAAGCGCCGCGGCGGCCTGGCCTCGGTCGTGGAAGCCACGCTGGACAGCGGCGCCAAGACCTTCCGCGCGACCGCCAAGGCCGACGCGACCGCCAACATCGTCCGCAACGTCTGGGCCTACGCGATCATCTTCTGCGGCCACTTCCCCGACCAGACCTACACCTTCTCCCAGAAGGAGGTCGAAGACGAGAGCCGCGGCGGCTGGTACATCC
>JALZHV010000045.1 GCA_030860625.1 Actinomycetota bacterium | reverse complement strand
ACGCCCCCGTCTACGACGCCACCGAAGGCGAGTTCGAGGTCCCGCGCGGCGGCAGGTACACCGCCTGGCTCCAGGGCTCGGCCCGCGGCAGCCTCGAGCTCTTCGTTGACGGCCGGGAGATCGGCGAGGTGCGCCACGAACTGAACCAGGAAGGCGGCTTCATCGAGCTCGGCGAGGTCCGGCTGGAGCCCGGCCGGCACACCGCCGAGTTGCGCTTCGGCGGCGCCGACCTGCACCCGGGCAGCGGCGGCTTCCCCCGCCCGCCCACCGGCCCGCTCCTCTTCGCCCCCGCCGGCGAGGAAAGCGGCGAGCTCGT
This sequence comes from Actinomycetota bacterium, assembly GCA_030860625.1. Lineage (GTDB taxonomy): Bacteria > Actinomycetota > Thermoleophilia > Solirubrobacterales > 70-9 > VAYN01. The sequence goes on along the minus strand of JALZHV010000045.1, from coordinate 7,979 downwards.
CTCGATTCCCGTCGAGGAGGCCCAGAGCCTCTGCGGCAAGCGGTGGGACTGGATCGCGCTGGTCGGCTGAGCGGCGTCAGCCGCCGTAGCCGGTTACAGTCGGCCGGTGGCGAGCCCTGCGGCACCTGACGGCGGCGACGGCAGTTCGTTGATTCCCCCGAGCTGGGGGCCGGGCTCGGGCGGGCCCTCGATCCGGGCGATCCTGCGGGTCGTCCTCACGGTGCTCGCCAGCGCCCTGGCGCTGCTGGTCCTCTGGCGGCTGCGGACGCCGATCGGCTACCTGCTGATCGCGCTCTTCGTCGCCCTTGTCGCGGCCGCCCCCGTCACGGTCCTCTCCCAGCACATGCGGCGCGGCTTCGCGATCGCGCTCGTCTACGGCGGCATCGTCCTGCTCCCGATCGGGATCGGGGCGATCCTGGTCCCGCCCGGGGTCGAGGCCGCCTCGGACCTCGTCAACGAGATGCCGCGCTACGCGGAAGACCTGACCGAGACGATCGAACGCAACGACCAGCTGCGCGAGATCAACGAGAACTTCAACGTCACCGGCAAGGTCGAAGACTTCGCCGAAGAGTCGAGCGCCAGCGCCCTCGGCGACGCCCCGGGAGCGCTCGCCGACTTCGGCGCCGGCCTCGTCACCGCGATCTTCGCGATGGTGACGATCCTCATCCTCAGCATGTTCATGGTCGCCCGCGGGCCGGCCTGGGTCGAGGCCTTCCTCCGCACCCGCCCGAGCAAAGAGGCGGCGGTGCTGCGCCGCGCCCTCTACGCGATGGCCCAGGCGGTCTCCAGCTACGTCGGCGGCGCCCTCCTGCAGGCCTTCATCGCCGGCACCGCTGCCTTCGTCGTGCTGACGATCCTCGGCGTGCCGGCCCCGCTCGCCCTGGCGATGATCGTCGCCGTCTTCGACCTGATCCCGCTGATCGGCGCCACGATCGGCGCCTTCCTGGTTCTGCTGGTGACGCTCTTCGACGACTTCCCGATCGACGCGATCGTCTGGGCGGGCTTCGCGATCGCCTACCAGCAGTTCGAGAACTACGTGGTGCAGCCCCGCATCCAGAGCCGCGCGGTCGACCTCGACCCCTTCATCGTCGTCGTCGCCGCCCTCTTCGGCGGCACCCTCTTCGGCATCCTCGGCGCCCTCGTCGCGATCCCCACCGCCGCCGCGATCCAGATCGGCGTCAAGGAGTTCCTCCGCTACCGCCGCGAGGAGCAGGAGGAAGAAGAGGAGAAAGCGGCGGCCGAGGTGCCGAGCCCGTCTTAGGTAGGCGGCAACGGGCCAAAGTTGGCGCCTTCCGGGCCAGGCGAGCCTGGCAGGCTTGAGGCATGAAACGCCATCTCTTCAGCCTTTGCGCCCTCCTGATCGGCGCCCTCCTTCTCGCTCCCGCGACGGCGGCGGCGCTGCCGGGCCGGTTCCTGATCGTCGACCCGGGGACCCGGGGGGTCGTGTTGTTCAACCCCGCCACCGGCGGCGTGCGGGAGGTGGCGGACGGGGACCGACCGGCCTTCCTCCCCGGGCGCAACGGGTTCGTCTACATCCGCGCAGGCGGCTGCTTCAAGGTCCCGGGGAGCTGCTACACGCAGTACTCGGTCTTCAGGAAGTCGCTGCGGAATCGCGACCCGGAGGACCCCGGTCGCCGGCTGTTCGGGTGGAGGGAGTTCTTCGTCCGCTCGGTGGACGCGGCCCCCAGTGGGCGGCTGGTGTTCAGCGCCGAACCGGGTCCCGGTCCTGGTCACGACGGGCAGGGGATGGAGATCTACTCCGCCGCCGCTGACGGCTCGCGGGTGAGGCAGCTCACCCACAACCGCGTCTTCGACAACGACGCCGCCGTCTCTCCGGACGGCCGGTTCGTCGCCTTCGCCCGCCGGGTCGACGGGCAGGGCCAGATCTTCGTGATGCGCATCGACGGCAGCCACGAGCGGCGGCTGACCCGGGACGGGCGCAGGAACCGCTCCCCCTCCTGGTCACCCGACGGCCGCCGGATCGTCTTCCTCTCCCAGGGGCTCAACGGCCGCGACGTCCACACGATCGGCGTTGACGGCAGCTCGCGGCGTCGGCTCCCCTCCGTCGGGGAAGACGAGAGCGACCCGGTCTACTCTCCCGACGGTCGCTGGATCGCCTACCTGCGGGACGACCTCTGGGTGATGCGCGCCGGGGGCGCCGATTCGCGGCGGGTCCTCACCCCCGATCGTTTCCCCGATTTCTTCGAAGGGGGACTTGACTGGGGCTCTTAGGCCTCGTGCCCCGGCTCGATCCGGCGGGCGCGGTGGAAGGTGAATTCGTCGAAGTCGGCGCCGCTGTGGGCCTCGGTCGGCTCCAGCAGGAAGCCGATGTGGTCGCCGAGGTCGTGGCGGGCGAGGATCGTGCCGACGAACCAGTTGTCGCACTCGGCGAGGATCGGGAGGCCGTCGCGGCTCTCGCGCCACTCGCAGCGGGCGAACTTGTCGACCTCGTCGCCGGTCTCGCCGCCGAACAGCTCGGCCAGCTCGCCGGCCGAGGCGGGGACGAAGTGGACGGCGAGCGAGTCGGCCGAGGAGGCGACGCGGCAGGTGCGGTTCTTGTCGGAGAGGCAGATCAGGAAGCGGGGCGGGTCGATGCTGCACTGGGTCGCGAAGCCGACCAAGCAGCCCGCCATCTCCCCCCCGGCGCGGGTCGTGGCGATGAACATCGGGTAATCGATGTCGCCGACCAGGTCCTCGAACCCCTGCCGAGCCCCGCGCTCCGTCGTCATGCCCTCCCGATACCCAGGAAGTGCAGGATTTCTCCTGCTGCTTCTGGGTATGAGCTTCAAGAACCGGTTACAGGCGGACCCACGGGAAGGGCCGCCGGAGGCTGATAGGAGGGTTTCGTGCAGCGATCGAGGCTTTTGTTCGTGGCATTTGCGGCGCTGGTGCTGGCGCTCGGAATCGTCGCCTGCGGCGACAGCGAGGACGACAGTGGTGGAGGAGGCGGCGGTGGCGGCGGCGCCGCCCAGCTCGACATGACGATCGGCAATCTGGTGCCGCTGACCGGCGATCTCGCACCCTACGGCGGCGCGGGTCAGAAGGCCGGCGAGCTGGCGTTCGACCAGATCACCGCGGCGATCAAAAAAGCCGGCTCCGACGACACCGTCGAGCTCGTCACCGAGGACAGCGCCTCCGACGATCAGGGCGGCGTCCAGGCGGCGCGCAAACTGATCGCCGACGGGGCGACCTGCATCTCCGGCGACTACCCCTCGACCGGGACCGTCGCGGTGGCCCGCTCGGTGACGGTGCCCGAGGAGGTCATGCTGATCTCGCCGTCCTCGACCGCCGACGCGCTGTCCGATCTCGACGACGAAGGGCTCTTCGCGCGGACCGCTCCGCCCGACGGCCTGCAGGGCAAAGCGCTCGCCGACCGGATGGAAAAAGAGCTCGGCGGCCTGGAGGGCAAGACGATCAACATCGGCGCCCGTAACGACCTCTACGGGACCGGCTTCGCCGACTCGCTCGAGGCGGAACTCGAAGAGCGCGGCGCGACCGTGGCCGAGAAGGTCGTCTACGACCCCGAACAGCCGAGCTACAACTCGGAGGCGACCCAGCTCACCTCCGGCAGCCCGGACAACTTCGTGATCATCGACTTCCCGGAAACGTTCGCGAAGCTCGGCCCGGCGCTGGCCCGGACCGGGGACTGGCAGCCCGAGAACACGTTCATCACCGACGGTCTCAGCTCCAGCGACCTGGCCGAACTGGTCGGGCCCGACATCAGCGAAGGGATGCTCGGCACGGCGCCCGGCACCTTCTCCGGCGAAGCGCCGAAAGCGTTCGACAAACTCTACGAAGGGGCGCCCGGCCCGCCGCGCAACCTCTTCGACGCGAACGTCTTCGACGACGTGATCCTCTGCTACCTGGGCGCGGTCGCGGCCGGGTCGACCGAGGGACCGGCGATCGCCGAAGCGCTGCCTGAAGTGACCGCCCCCGGCGGCAAGAAGGTCTCGTTCGAAGAGCTGCCGGAAGCGATCGAAGCGCTCGAAAAAGGCGAAGACATCGACTACGAAGGCGCCTCCGGTCCGATCGACTGGGAAGAAAACGGCGACCTCAGCCGCTACATCTACGACATCTCGGAATTCAAAAACGGGAAACTGACGAAAGTCGACACCGTCGAGGTGAAAGCGGACTGAGCATGAGAAGGGGGGCGCTCATAGCCGCGATCTTCGGGCTCGCGCTGCTGTGGGCGCCCTCCGCCTCCGCCGTCACCTTCGGTTCCGACGGCTGCTCGAAGTCCGAGTTCGAACCGGAGTTCATCGCGCTCACCTGCGGCGACGGGAAGGTCCGCTTCGAAACCCGGGAATGGGTTTCCTGGGGGGCGACGGAAGCCGTCGGGGTCGGGGTTCTCAAACACCCGGACAAGACCGCCCCCGGGAGGTGCCAGCGCATCATCATCGCCTGCCCATGGGTCGAAAGCGAAGCGACCCTCACCTTCTACCGCCCGACCTACTGCCCCACGAACAACCGCCGGCAGTTCATGCGCCTGCGGGTCTCCGCGCCGAACGACTCAGATCCGGAACTGCGGGAAATCGAAAGGGACTTCGCCTGCAGCCGATATTCCTCGCCGCCTCCCCGCAACATCGTCCGCTGGCTCAGCACCCGCGAAGCGGCTCGCTACATGCGCGACGCGCTCGCCCGTAAGCCCGCCCTTTCGTTCGACGGCGGCTACAACCGCAAGGTCAAGTGCGGCAAGCGCGTCTCCCGGATCCGGGTCCGCTGCAAGATGAGCTGGATCTTCGGGGACGTCTCCGTCGCCGGCAAGGGCGTGATCTGGTTCACCTACGAGGGCGGCCAGACCTACTGGAACTACGCCTACCGGCTGCGGAAGACCAACCACTACTGCCAGGCGACCGGCGGCGGCAACTGCGTCGAGACGATCGTCGTCCGCTGACCGGCGAGCTCACGCCTCGGCGCGGTCGATCCGGGCCGTGCCGCCGAGGTAGAGCTCGGCGACCTTCGGGTCGTCGAGGACCTCGCGGCCGCTGCCTTCGAAGGCGTTGCGGCCGAGGTCGAGGACGTAGCCGCGGTCGGACATCGCCAGCGCCCGGCGGGCGTTCTGCTCGACCATCACCACGGTGACGCCGGAGCGGTTGATCTCCGCCACCTGCGCGAAGATCTGCTCGACGAAGGCGGGGGCGAGGCCGGCCGAGGGCTCGTCGAGCAGCAGCACCTGGGGGCTGGGCATCAGCGCTCGCGCCATCGCCAGCATCTGCCGCTCGCCGCCGCTCATCGTCCCGGCGGCTTGGCGCTGGCGCTCGCCGAGGCGCGGGAAGAGCTCGTACATCGTCTCCATCCGCTGCTTCGTCGTCGCCCGGTCGAGCGAGCCGATCTCGAGGTTCTCCTCGACGGTCAGCGAGGGGAAGACGTTGTCGAGCTGGGGGACGTAGCTCATCCCGCGCCGCGTGATCGCGTGCGGTTCGAGGCCGGTAAGGTCCTCGCCGCGCAGCGTCACCCGGCCGCGCCGCGGCCGCACCAGGCCGAAGATCGTCTTGATCAGCGTCGACTTGCCGGCGCCGTTGGGGCCGACGACGGTCGCGATCTCCCCCTCGCGCACCTCCAGCGAGGCGCCGTCGAGGATGTCGACCTCGGCGACGTAGCCGGCGACGAGGTCCTCGGCGACGAGCAGCGGCTCGCCGATCTTGCGCCCCTGCTCGCCGGCGCTCACGCCGGGCTCCCCAGGTAGGCGTCGACGACGGCCTTGTCGCCGCGCACCTCGTGCGGCTCGCCGGCGGCGATCACCCGCCCCTCGGCCATCACGATCACCCGGTCGGAGTGGTTCATCACCACCTCCATGTCGTGCTCGACGAAGAGGAAGGTCACCCCCTCCTCGCGGCGCAGGCGCTGGATGTGGTCGAGCAGGCGGCGGCCGAGCGTGGGGTTGATCCCCGCCATCGGCTCGTCGAGCAGGAGCATCCGCGGCCGCGCCATCAGCGCCCGGGCCATCTCCAGCAGCTTGCGCTGGCCGCCGGAGAGCGTCCCCGCGTACTCGTCGACGTGGCCGAGCAGGCCGAAGACGTCGAGCAGCTCCATCGCCTGCTCGGTGATCTCGCTCTCCTTCGCGCGCACCGCCCCCGGCCGGAAGACGATGTTGGCGAGCCGCTCACCCGGCTGGTCGGGCGCCGCCAGCAGCATGTTGTCGATCACCGGCATCGCCGCCAGCGCCCGGGTCAGCTGGAAGGTGCGGACCATGCCGCGGCGGGCGAGCCGGTGCGCCGGCAGGTGGGCGACCTCCTCCCCGTCGAAGCGGACCGAGCCGCGGTCGGCCGGGTCGAAGCCGGTGACGACGTTGAAGAGCGTCGTCTTGCCGGCGCCGTTGGGGCCGATCAGGGCGGTGACCGAGCCGTCGGCGACCTCGAAGCTGGCGCCGTCGACCGCGTGGATGCCGCCGAAGCGCTTGACCACGCCCTCGACCTCGAGCAGCGCCCGCGCGTTGCCGGCCTCAGCGGCCAAGGACCATCTCCTCCCGCTTGCCGAAGATGCCCTGCGGCCGGAAGGCCATCAGCAGGATCAGCACCACTCCGACCAGGGCGAAGCGCAGCGCCGCCGTCCGCTCCTCGCTGATCGGCAGCTCGACGAAGCGCATCCCTTCCAGCAGCGTCCAGAGCAGGATCGCGCCGATCGCGACGCCGCGGTAGCTGGCGAGGCCGCCGAGGACGAGCACGCCGAAGGCGAAGAAGGTGACGATGGGCTCGTAGTCGTCGGGCTGGATCGTGGTCAGGAACAGCGCCAGGTAGAAGCCGGCCAAGGCACCCAGCACGGCCGAGATCGCCAGCGACTGCAGCTTGTAGAGGAGGGTGTTCTTGCCCAGCGCCCGGGCCGCGTCCTCGTCCTCGCGGATCGCCCGCAACACCCGCCCCCACGGCGTGCGCTGGATGTAGTTGAGGGCGACGATTGCGAGCCCGACCGTCAGCCAGATCACCAAGAGCAGCGGGATCAGCGGGTCGGCGTCGGCCCAGAAGCCCTCGATGAAGTTCTGGATCGGGTCGGAGACCGATTTCCAGGCTTCGTCGAAGCAGGTCTGGTCGATCCCTTCGAACTCGCAGTAGAGCCCTTTGTTGCCGCCGGTCAGGCCCTGCGCGTTCTGGGCGGCGAGGCGCACCACCTCGGCCATCGCCAGCGTCACGATCGCGAAGTAGTCGGCGCGCAGGCGCAGCGAGGGCAGCCCGATCAGGACCCCGAAGGCCATCGTCACCAGCACCGCGATCGGCATCGCCAGCCAGAACGAGAGCCCCGCCTCGAGCACGAGGATCGCCATCGTGTAGCCGCCGACCGCCATGAACCCGGCCTGGCCGAAGTTGACGATGCCGGTGTAGCCGACGTTCAGCTGCAGCCCCAGCGTGACCAGCGCGTAGATGCCGGCGGTGACGAGGACGCCGCTCCAGAAGCCGACGTCGGTGAACGCCTCCAGCGTGAAGGCGAGCGGCAGCTCGGTCATGCCGCTTTCGCCCTCCCGAAGATGCCCTGCGGGCGGATGATCAGGGCGATGATCAGCGCGATGAAGCCGAAGGTGACCTTCCAGCGCGGCTCGACGACCAGCGTCGAGAGCTCGATCACGACGCCGAGCACGAGGCCGGCCGAGAGCGAGCCGAAGGGGTTGCCGATGCCGCCGAGGATGACCGCGGCGAAGATCGGCAGCAAGAGCTCGAAGCCGAGCTCCGGCCGCAGGTTGGTCAGCGCCCCGGCGAGCACGCCCGCCAGCCCGGCCAGGGCTCCGGCGAAGAGCCAGGTGTAGAGGATCACGCGGCGGGTGTCGATCCCGGCGGTCTCGGCCAGCGCCATGTTGTCCGAGAGCGCCCGCATCCGCTTGCCGAGCATGGTGAAGCGGACCATCGCGGCGACGGCGGCGAGGACCGCGATCCCGAGGACGACGACGAGCAGCTCGGTCTGGCCGATGCGGAGCCCGAGGAACTCGACGCTCTCGGTGACGTTGACGTCGAGCGTGCGGATCTCAGTCCCCCAGAACCACTGGACGACGG
>JALZHV010000335.1 GCA_030860625.1 Actinomycetota bacterium | reverse complement strand
AGGTCGTCAAGCGTCTCGGCGACGGGCTGATGGCCGCCTTCTGGGACGCGCCGAGCGCCGCCCAGGCCGCCTTCGAGCTGCACGAGCGGATCGCCGCCGTCGCGGTCGACGGCTACCGCCCGCGCCTGCGCACCGGCATCCACCTCGGCCGCCCGCGCAAGCTCGGCGGCGACTACTTCGGCGTCGACGTCAACATCGCCGCCCGCCTCGCCGACGCCGCCAAGCCCGGGGAGATCCTCGTCTCCGAGCGCGTCGTCGAGAACCTCGGCCCCGGCCTCGCCGAAGCGAGGAAGCGCCGCTTCAGCGCCAAGGGCGCCCCGAAGGGTCTAGCCGCCTACGGCTTGAGGCGGTACGGTGCGCAGCCATGAACGAGCAGAGCCTCACCTCAGAGCAGCCGACCGGTTCCCCCGAGGACTCCGTCCGCGCCGAGATCTCCCGCGAAATGGTCCGCCTCTACAAGGACCTCTTCGGCCGCGGCCCGACCAAGGCGAGGACCGACTTCATCGACTCCAACACCGTCATCTGCACCCTGGAGAACAGCCTCACCCCGGCGGAGCGGTCCCTGGCGGAGATGGGCGAGCACCAGCGCCTGCGGGACACGCGGGCCTACTTCCAGCACGCCACCGAGAACGAGTTCCGCGGCCTGATCGAGCGGGTCCTCGACAGGAAGGTGCGCGCCTTCGTCAGCGGCATCGACACCATCGCGGACGTCTCGTCGGAGGTGTACTACCTGGAGCCCGCCTCCTAGCGAGGGGCCGCGCCTCCTTGTAGGCTTCACCTTGACGTTCGGGCTCCACACAGGTTCCGCACGGCATCCAAAAGAAGGGGCACGCCTCCGGCTGACCAGCAGTCGGCGGGCGGACCGGATCGCCGCCCGACCACCAAAAGGAGCAAGAGCTTGATGGAGCAGGAAGCGTCCCCCACTCGGGATGCCGAGGGCGACGACCGCAGGGACTCGGTCCGGGCGGAGATCTCGCGCCAGATGGTCCGCCTCTACAAGGAGCAGTTCGGGCGCGGCCCGACCAAGGCCCGCACCGACTTCGCCGGCCCGGACATCGTCATCTGCACGCTCGAGGAAAGCCTGACCCCTGCCGAGCAGCGACTGGCCGAGATGGGCGAGCACCAGCGGCTGCGGGACACCAGGATGTACTTCCAGCACGCTTCCGAGAAGGAGTTCCGCGGCGTGATCGAGGGGCTGCTGGGCCGCAAGGTCAGGGCCTTCATCAGCGGCATTGACACCGGCGAAGACGTCTCCTCGGAGATCTTCTACCTGGAGCCCAAGGACGGCTAGCGGCTCAGGTCGGCGAGAGGACGCCGGCGCTGAGCAGGGCGAGGATCAGGACGCCGAGCCCGACCCGGTAGACGATGAAGACCGAGTAGGTGTGGCGGGCGATGTAGCGCAGGAGCCAGGAGACGGCGGCGAGCGCGACGACGAAGCTGACGGCGGTGGCGAGCAGCGTCGGCCCCCACCCCACGCCGCTGGAGATGCGGTCGAACTCGTCGACCGTCTGCAGGATGCCGGCGCCGGTCAGGGCCGGGATCGAGAGGAAGAAGGCGAGCCGGGTGACGGCGACGCGGTCGATCCCGCGCAGGAGCCCGGCCGACATCGTCGCCCCCGAGCGCGAGACGCCAGGGACCAGCGCCAGGCACTGGACGAGGCCGATGATCAGGGTGTCGCGCCAGGTGACGTCATCCTCGTGGCGCTCCTGGGTCGCGCGGCTGTCGGCGAACCACATCACCCCGCTCCAGAGGATCAGCGCCCCGGCGACGAACCAGAGGCTGCGCAGCGTCGTCTCGATCTCGTCCTTGAAGGCGAGGCCGACCACCGCGATCGGCAGCGAGCCGAGGATCACCGCCCAGCCGAAGCGGTAGTCGCGGTCGCCGCGCGCGGCCGGATTCGCCAGCCCGCGCAGGCAGGCGCCGACGATGCGGACGATGTCCCGTCTCAGGAAGAAGATCGTCGCCGCGACCGCCCCGACCTGGATGATCGCCGTGAAGGCGGTGATGTCGGGGTCGTCGGTCGAGTGGCCGAGGACGTTCTCGAGGATCGTCAGGTGGCCGGTGCTGGAGACCGGCAGGAACTCCGTGAACCCCTCGACCGCGCCGAGCAGGATCGCTTCCCACCACTCCATCTAGAGCCGCCGCCGATCGCGCACGGCGGCATCTTCGCAGGACGACCCCGGCCGGCTCGGGCCAGGGTCGTCCCGCGGAGCCGGGCCGTTAGGCCAGGGTCGCTTCCGTCTCCGGCTGCCGCAGTCCCGCCAGGAGGTCGCTGAGGATCTCGCCGCCCGCCGCGGGGGGCGTCGCCGTGCGGGATGCCACTCGGGTGGGGCCGCCGACGTAGCCGACGAGCCGCCGGGCGTCCTCGAGCAGCGCGATCGCGGCGACTTCGCTGGTGTTGGGCGCGACGATCACGAGCGTCCCGGGGACCGGTTCGGCGAGGACGTCGGTGAGCCGCAGCCGGCCGGCGAGGGCGGTGACGAGCGTCTGGCGCAGGGCCGGGTCGCTCGGCAGCGGCCCGATCCCGATCGCCGTCAGCGGTCCGGCCGCGGGGGCGACGAGCTCGCGGTCGATCAGCGCGATCGTCCCCTCCCAGCCGGGCAACGGCAGGCC
>JALZHV010000334.1 GCA_030860625.1 Actinomycetota bacterium | reverse complement strand
GTCCAGGTCCTCTCGCCCTACTTCGGGCAGACGGTCAAGTTCAGCGCCAACCTGAAAGTCGAAAAGGGCGACATCGTCGGCCTCACGATCCCGACCTGGGCGCCCGTCTTCGCCCAGCGCCTGGACCAGGAGAACGTCTGGCGCGCCAGCCGCATGCCCGGCACCTGCGACAACCAGACCATGATCCGCCAGGGCGAACCCCAGGAAAAGGTCGGCCGCCGCGCCACCTACGGCTGCAAGTACACCGGCGCCCGCCTCCTCTACACGGCCACTCTCGTCGAGGGCGGCCGCTAGTTGGAAAGGGGTCGTGGGTCCCCTCACCAGACGCTCAACAGCGAGCCATAGGCGAGCTGTGTCTGGGGAGGGGACCCACGACCCTCAGCCGCTTACGCAGCCGAGGGGAGAACCCTGGGGCCTGCTTGGTCTTTGGGGAGCGCCGCAGCACTGGCGATGAGGCTCTGGAACTCGTTCAGCGCCAGGTGCCCGACCGCCTCGAGGATCTCCTCGTCGGTCCAGCCGATTTCACGCGCCTCCTCGTGGAGGTGGAGCGGTGGTGGACCTTCCGCGTCCAGGGCCTCTTTGAGGTAGGCGAGGAGGGCCGCCTCCTTGGGGTCGTCGGAGGTGAAGCTCCGCGCCTTGGAGACCTCGTTGAGGCCGAGGCCGGCGCGGCGCGCCGACTTCGCATGCTGGGCGATGCTGTAGTCGTCTTCACGGTGCTCAGCGACTGCTAGCGCGATCCGCTCCCTCGTAGCCTGCGGCAGGACTCCGCCGCGCAGCTCCGAGCGCATCCGCGTATACGCGCGTAGGACAGCCGGCGCCCCGGCAAGCACGCCGACGAACTTCGTCACCGCGCCCCCGGCGGCCTGGATGGTCTTGATGAGAGGTGCGCTCTCGTCAGGCGCCGTCAGCTCGTCGTGGATCTGGAATCTGCTTACTGCGGTTTTTACCGTCAACGTCGCTTCTCGCTTCTGGCTCTGCTTCGGGGCGGCAATTCGCTTTACAGAGCCTTTACGTGGCCTTTACTTTACTTTTAGCCGCTTACTTACGTGAAGTAAGTTATACCTGGTTATCCGGTCGCGTTCAAGTCCGATCCGGAGCCATTTCTCTACCCGTATTACGGAGTTCCCCACACGCCTGGTTCATTCGCCTATCGTTGCCCCCTTCCGAGAGCCAAGGAGGCACCCCAGGCATGGCAGAGCAACCCCGCAGCGCCGCTGACGTCATCGAGCTGGTCCGGCAGCACGACGTCCGCTTCATCCGGCTCTGGTTCACCGACGTGCTCGGCCAGCTGAAGAGCTTCTCGGTCAACGCCTCCGAGCTCGAGGACGCCTTCGCGGGGGGGATGGGATTCGACGGCTCCTCGATCACCGGCTTCAACCCGATCGAGGAGAGCGACATGCTGGCGGTGCCGGACCCCGCTACCTTCGCGCTGATCCCGTGGCGCCCCGAGGACGACGCGGTGGCGCGGATGTTCTGCGACATCCAGGTCCCCGGCGGCGGGCCCTACGAGGGCGACCCGCGCTGGATCATGCGGCGGGCGCTGAAGCGGGCCGAGGAGATGGGCTTCGAGGCCTACAACATCGGCCCCGAGCTCGAGTACTTCTACTTCCGCTCGGCGAAGCCGGAGAGCGGCGTGCCGGAGCCGCTCGACGAGGGCGGCTACTTCGACCTGACGACGCTCGACGCCGGCTCGGACCTGCGCCGGGAGACGGTGCTGGCGCTGGAGAAGATGGGGATCCACGTCGAGTACACCCACCACGAGGTCGGCCCCTCCCAGCACGAGGTCGACATGCGCTACAAGAACGCGCTCGAGATGGCCGACGACTGCATGACCTACCGCATCGTCGTCAAGGAGTACGCGATGAAGTACGGCTACCACGCGACCTTCATGCCGAAGCCGCTGTTCGGCGAGAACGGCTCGGGGATGCACGTCCACCAGTCGCTCAGCCGCGACGGCAAGAACGCCTTCTACGACGCCGACGACCCCTACTACCTCTCGCCCGTGGCGAAGTCGTTCATCGCCGGTCAGCTCAAGCACGCGCGGGAGATCGCGCCGCTCTTCGCCCAGTGGGTCAACTCCTACAAGCGGCTCGTCCCCGGCTACGAGGCGCCGGTCTACCTCGCCTGGTCGCGGCGCAACCGCTCGGCCCTGATCCGGGTGCCGCTCTACCACCCCGGCAAGGAGAGCGCGACCCGGGCCGAGTTGCGCTGCCCCGACCCCGCCGCCAACCCCTACCTCTGCTTCGCGGCGATGCTGCAGGCGGGCCTGGAAGGGGTGGAGAAGGGCTACGAGCTGCCCGAGCCGATGGAGCAGAACCTCTACCACCTCTCGCCGGAGGAGCTGGCCCAGCAGGGGATCGAGCAGCTGCCGGCGACGCTGGGCGAGGCGATCGAGATCGCTGCCGAGTCGGAGCTGGTGCTGCGGACGCTGGGCGAGCACACCTTCCGTCGCTTTGTCGAGATCAAGCGGCAGGAATGGGACGACTACCGGGTGCAGGTCACCCCGTACGAGATCGAAAACTTCTTGCCGATTTTGTAGGAGGTGGGGCCCGGGAGGGGCGCCCACTCGGGACACATCTCGCTATGGCTCGATGTTGAGCGTCCGGAGGAGGC
>JALZHV010000044.1:5478-8388 GCA_030860625.1 Actinomycetota bacterium | reverse complement strand
CCGCCCGCCAACGACGACTTCGCCGATCGGGAGGTGCTCAGCGGGGCGTTGCCGATCGAAATCACGCGCTCGAACGTCGAAGCGACCAAAGAGGAAGGGGAGTACTTCCCGACCATCGGGGCGGCCGGTCACTCGATCTGGTTCGAGTGGGAAGCGCCGAGCACCGAATTCATCTCGATCGGCACCTGCGGCACCGAGTTCCCGACCCTGATCGGGATCTTCACCGGCACCGAACTCACCAACCTGACTTCGGTGACGAACGGCAACGCCAGCGAGGGTCCGGATTGCCTGGACGCCCAGCGGCAGTACACCTTCAAAGCCACGGCCGGGACGAAATACGTGATCGCGGTCGACGGCGACAGCTTTACCGGCCCCGAAACGATCCCGGTCCAGACCGAAGGCGAGATCGCGCTGCGGATCATGTCCACCCCGATCCCCGCCAACGACGACTTCGCCGCTGCGGCGACCATCAACGGCCAGACCCACGAAGAACCGGGCGGGAAACGCACGTACTTCGCGAACATCCGGGGCTACAACTGGAACGCGACGATCGAGACGGGGGAGCCCAAAGACGAAGACGTCTCGGGCGCCTCTGTCTGGTACAGGTGGACGGCCCCGGAGAGCGGGACTTACCGCATCGGCGAGCCCTGCTGCGGAGGCAACCTCTCCCGCACGGTCTACTCCGGCGACTCCCTCGAATTGCTTACCCCGTTCGATCCCGGCACCGGCTTCCCTGGGGTCCCGATCTCCGCCGGGACCACGCTGTGGATCCGCATCGGGGGTATCCCGGACTCCGAAACGGAAGAGCCGGCGACGGCGAGCTTCAACTTCTTCATCTTCGGGGAGCTGCCGTCCCTGCCGAAACCGGAACTCCCGGTCGTGCCGCCGCCGCTGCCGCCTACGCCGGACGTCACTCCGCCGGTCACCTCGATCGCCAAACGCAAGATCAAGCCAGGCAAGCGGACGGCCAAGTTCTGGCTCGCCTCGAGCGAGGTCGGGAACACCTTCCTCTGTCGCCTCGACGGCCGCAAGTTCGCTCCCTGCGGCGCCGTCAAGAGCTACAAGAACCTGAAGCCGGGGCGCCATGTGTTCAAGGTCAAAGCCGTGGACGCCGCCGGCAACGTCGACGCGACCCCGGCTGTCGCGCGGTTCAAAGTCCCGGCCCCGCAGCGCCGCCGGTAGCGCGGCCGAGCGGCTAGGGTCGCGCCCGTGAACGACGGGCCGATCAACGTCGCGGACTACGAGCGCCTTGCCGCCGAGAAGCTGGAGCGGGGGCCGCTCGACTATTTCGCCGGCGGCGCGGGCGACGAGATCACGCTGCGCGACAACATCGAGGCGTGGGGGAGGTGGCGTCTGCGGCCGCGGGTGCTGCGCGACGTCAGCGCGGTGACGAGCGCGACCGAGGTCCTCGGCAAGCCGGTCGCCTCGCCGGTGCTGGTGGCGCCGGTCGCCTACCAGCGGATGGCCCACCCCGAAGCGGAGGCCGGGATGGCGGCGGGCGCCGCCGCGGCCGGCACCGCGATGTGCCTCTCGACCCTCTCGACGACCCGGCCGGCCGAGGTGGCCGCGGCCGCCTCCGAGGGCCGCCACTGGTTCCAGCTCTACGCCTTCAAGGACTCCGGCGTGACCCGCGCGTTGATGGAGGAGGCGATCGACGCCGGCTTCGAGGCCGTTGTCGTCACCGCCGATGCGCCCCCCGGTGGCAACCGCGAGCGCGATCGCCGCAACGGCTTCACGCTGCCGAAGGAGCTGGGCACCCCGAGCCTGACCGCCGCCACCGGCGGCAACGAGGCGCTGACGATCGAGGAGACGTTCGCGCTGATGAACCACTCGCTGACCTGGGCCGACGTCGCCGACCTCGCCTCCGAATGCCGGGTCCCGGTCCTCGTCAAGGGCCTGCTCACCGCTGAGGACGCCGAGCTGGCGTTGGAGCACGGGGCGGCGGGAGTCGTCGTCTCCAATCACGGCGGCCGCCAGCTCGACCGCTCGCTGGCCACCGCCGACGCCCTCCCTGAGATCGCCGAAACCCTCGAAGGCCGCGCTGCCTTGCTGGTCGACGGCGGTGTCCGCCGCGGCATCGACGTTGCCACCGCGCTCGCCCTCGGCGCCGACGCCGTCCTCGTCGGCCGGCCGGCGCTCTGGGGCCTCGCCGCCGCCGGTCGCGAGGGCGTCGCCGCGGTCCTGGGGCTGCTGCGCGAGGAGTTCGAACTGGCCCTCGCCCTCTGCGGCTGCCGGTCCCCTTCCGAGTTGACCCGAGCGCACGTGCGGAAAGCCCCGGAGGGGTCCGTATATTCGGTCTGAGTGACCGCTCTACGCACTGTCTAGATGGCGCAGCGAATCCCCAGAGACGAGTCGCTGAGCCGCGTCCACGGCGTCGGGGCGCTGTTCTCCACCGCCTACGGCAACGTCGGCTCCTCGATCTACTACGCGCTCGGCGTCACCGCCGCCTTCGCCCTCGGCCTGACCCCGGTCGCCTTCCTGATCGCCGGCCTGATCTTCATCTGCACCGCCGCCACCTACGCCGAGGCGACGGTGATGTACCCGGAAGCGGGCGGCTCCTCGAGCTTCGCCCGCCACGCCTTCAACGAGTTCGTCAGCTTCGTCGCCGCCTGGGGGCAGCTCCTCAACTACGTGATCACGGCGGCGATCTCCGCCTACTTCGTGCCGCACTACCTGGCCGTCTTCTGGGAGCCGCTGGCCCACGCGCCGGCCGACATCATCCTCGCCGCCGGCCTCGTCCTCCTGCTCGCCGCGGTCAACATCCGCGGCACCGAGGAGTCGGCCAAGCTCAACATCGTCCTCGCCGCCGCCGACCTCGCCACCCAGGCCGGGCTGGTGGTGGTCGGCCTCTTCCTCGTCTTCAGCCCGGAGGTCCTCGTCGAGAACGTGCACCTCGGGGTGGCGCCGACC
>JALZHV010000044.1:0-5468 GCA_030860625.1 Actinomycetota bacterium | reverse complement strand
TCGTGCTCGTGCTCGACCCCGACCTGCTCGTCTCGCAGGTCGACCTCGGCGTCGCGCCGACGTGGGGCGACTTCGCGCTCGGGATCGCGGTCGGGATGATCGCCTACACCGGGATCGAGACGATCTCCAACATGTCCGAGGAGGCCCGCGACACCGCCCGCACGATCCCCCGCGCCGTCGGGCTCACGGTCGTCGCCGTGCTCGGCCTCTACATGCTGATCCCGCTCGTCGCCCTCTCGGCGATGCCGGTCACCCAGGGCGCCGGGGGCGAGTACACGACCACGCTCGGCACCACCTTCGCTGACAACCCGATGCTCGGCATCACCGAGAACCTCGGCCTCGGGGCGACGGCGACCGACGTCCTCGGCTACTACGTCGGCGTCTTCGCCGCAGTGATCCTCCTGGTCGCGACCAACGCGGCGATGATCGCCGTCTCCCGGCTCACCTACTCGATGGGCCAGTACCGCCAGCTCCCCGAGGCGCTGCGCCAGCTCCACCCGCGCTACCGCACCCCCTACATCGCGATCTCCGTCTTCGCCGTGATCGCGATCGTGACGATGCTGCCCGGGCAGACCGAGCTGCTGGCGACCCTCTACTCGTTCGGGGCGATGCTCTCGTTCACGGTCGCCCACGTCGCCGTGATCCAGCTGCGCCGCAACCAGGGCGACCGCGAGCGGCCCTGGAAACCGCCGCTCAACTTCCGCGCCTTCGGGACCGTGCTGCCGCTGACGGCGGTGTTCGGCGGTCTCGGCACCTTCGCCGCCTGGCTGGTGGTAATGGCGCTCAACCCCCGCACCCTGGTCATCGGCCTCGGCTGGATGGCGCTCGGGGTCGCGGTCTACCTGCTCTACCGGCGCAACCAGCGGCTGCCGCTGACGCAGACGGTGAAAGTCGTCCTGCCCGAGCCGCTCGGGGTCGAGGAGGTCGAGTACCGAAGCATCCTCGTCGGCTTCGAGGACGACGAGGAGTTCTCGCCGGAGATGGTCGCCACCGCGGTCAAGCTCGCCTCGAAACGGCGCCGCGGCATCCACGTCCACTCGATGATGACCGTGCCCACCAACCTGCCGCTGGACGCCCGGATGCCCGAGAAGGAAGCCGACGCGCAGCGCAAGATCGAGGAGGCGAAGCTGATCGGCGGCCAGCGGGTGACCGGCCACGTCGCCCGGGTACGGCCCGGGCAGGCGGGCTACTCGCTTGCCGACGAGGCGGAAGAGATCAAGGCGGCGGCGCTCGTGATCGGGCTGCGCTACCGCAACGGGGTGCCCCTCTACGACAAGACCCTGCAGACCGTCCTCGGCGAGCGTCCCTGCCGGGTGATCGTCGTCTCCGACCCGACCGACAAACCGCCGACGGCGCCCGGAGCGAAGCTGACGGGAGCGGTCCGGTGAACGCCGAGCGGGTCTACCGGGGCGCGGTCCGCGCCCTCTCCCTCGCCTTCGTCGCGATCGGCCTCGCGGTCCTGGCGGTGACGCTGGCAAACGGCGGCGGCCCGACCTCGATCGGGTTCCTGATGGGGGTCGTCTTCGTCGCGATCGGGGCGGCGCGGCTCTGGCTCGGAGCGAGGACCGGCGAATGAGCGGGCCGGACGGCAAGCCCGACGGGGGGCGGCCCCGGCGTCCGCCCAGGCCGCGCGGCGAGCCGATCCTCCGCGGCCTCGGCGTCCCCTGGCTCTTCGCCGCCGCCTACTCGGCGGTCGGCTTCTCGATCTACTTCGCCCTCGGCGTCGTCGCCGACGTCGGCCTCGGGCTGACGCCGCTGATCTTCCTCGCCGCCGGCCTCCTCTTCGGCCTGACCACGCTCACCTACGTCGAGGGCGGGGCGATGTTCCGCGAGCGCGGCGGTTCCTCGACCTTCGCCCGCCACGCCTTCAACGAGCTGATCGCCTTCATCGCCGGCTGGGCGATCCTGATCGACTACCTGATCGTGATCGCCCTGGCGGCGATCTCGGTGCCGCACTACCTGGAGCCGGTGACCAGCGACTTCGCCCGGCCGGGCTGGGAGATCGGCCTCGGGGCGGCGGTGATCGTCGCCGTCTGCGCGCTCAACATCCTCAACGTCACCGGCCGCGAGCGCCAGCGCTCGCTGGTCTTCCTCGCGCTCGCCGACCTCGGCCTACAGCTGCTGGTGATCGTCGTCGGCCTCCTCGTCGTCCTGCACCCGGAGCGGCTGACCGCCGAGCTCGACGTCTTCGGCGACCCGAGCTTCCGCGACGTCGTCTACGCGGCGGTGGTGGCGATGCTGGCCTACGCCGGGATCGAGGCCGCCTCCGACCTCGCGCCCGACATCGACGTCAGCCGCCGCGACCTCAAGCGCGTCGCCGGGATCGGCGCCCTCGGGGTGCCGCTGGTCTACGCCGGGATGGCGGCGGTCGCGCTGATGGCGGTGCCGGTCGTAGGAGGCCCGGAGGGCCCGCAGACCGCGCTCGGCGGCGAGTTCGTCGAGGAGCCGGTGCTGGGGGTGGTCTCCGCCTACGAACCCGCCTGGGTGGCCGAAACGATGCGCTGGCTCGTCGCCGCCGTCGCCGTGCCGGTCCTGATCTGGGCCGCCAGCACCTCGATGCTCGGCGTCTCCCGCCACATCTACACGCTCGCGATCAACCGCCAGATCCCGAGCTGGCTCGGCAAGCTCGGGCAGCGCACCGCCACCCCCTACGTGGCGATCGTGCTCAGCGGCCTGATCGCGATCGGCCTCCTCATCCCGACCAACGTCAAGCTGCTGGCCGGGATCTACGCCTTCGGGGCGACGCTGGCGATCACGATCGCCCACCTCTCGATCATCCGCCTGCGGATCAAGGACCCGGAAAGGCGCCGGCCGTTCCGGATTCCGCTCGGAATCCCCTGGGGCCACGCGGAGCTGCCGCTGCCGGCGATCCTCGCGGCGCTGGTCAGCGGCCTCGCCTTCGTCAGCGTCCTCGCCTACCACTCGACCGCGCGCTGGGTCGGGCTCGGCTGGATGGCCTTCGGCCTCACCTTCTACGTCGTCTACCGCAAGGTCTTCGAGGGGACGACGCTGACCAAGCGGGTGACGGTGACCGAGCGGGCGCTGACCAAGCGGGCGCCGAAGATCGAGTTCAGCAACGTCCTCGTGCCGGTCTTCGGGACCAAGCTCGACGACGACATCGTCGCCACCGCCGGGCGGCTGGCGGCGGCCGAGCAGGCCGACTCGCGCGGCGACGGCGGCGTCTCGCGGATGAACGTGGTCTACGTGATCGAGGTGCCGCTGACGCTGCCGCTCGACGCGAAGCTGCCGAAGGAGCGCGAGGAGCGGGCGCGGCGGGCGCTGCAGCGGGCGCGCGAGGTGGGGGAGGAGTACGAGGACGTGGAGGTGGCGACGGAGGTGGTGCGGGCGCGCAAGGTCGGCGCCGGCATCCTCGAAGCGGCCCGCCGCGCGAACCCGGAAGCGATCGTGATCGGGGGCGAGCCGCCGACGAAGATCCGCGGCGGGGCGACGATCGGCGGGATCGGCGCCGCCAAGCCGGCCGAGATCGGGGCGGCGACCGAGTACGTGCTGAAGAAGGCCCCCTGTCGGGTCCTGCTGACGGCTCCGCCGGAACCCGAATAGCGCTCTAGTATCCGCTCCATGTTCGTCTTGATCGTCGGCTGCGGTCGTGTCGGCTCCTCGGTGGCGCGGGCGATGCTCCGCGAGGGGCACCAGGTCTCCTGCCTTGACGAGGACCCGGAGTCGCACGCGCGGCTCGAGGTCGGCCTGGAGAGGGGCTGGGAGGACCTCGGCGGCCAGTTCACGGTCGGCGCCGGGCTCGAGACCGAGGCCCTGGAGGCGGCCGGAATCGAGCAGGCCGACGTCTTCATCGCCTCGACCGACGGCGACAACACCAACATCGTCATCGCCCAGATCGCCCAGCGCCGCTACGGGGTGCCGAACGTGATCGCGCGCGTGCTCGACCCGCTGCGGGCCGAGTGGTACCAGCGCCAGGGCCTGAACACCGTCTGCCCGACCCGGGTCGCGATCGACATGCTCGAGGGCGCCGTCCGCGGCGCGGTCGGGCGCGGCGAGTCGTCCGGCGAGGCCGCCGCGGCGGTATAGGGGAGCGGGGCGCGTGTACATCATCATCGTCGGAGCGGGCAAGGTCGGCTGGAACCTGTCGCGGGAGCTGCTCGACAAAGGTCACGAGGTCACCCTGATCGAGAACGACCGGCGCCGCTACCTGACCGTCGAGCAGGAGCTCGAGCACAACGTCTCCTACGGCGACGCCTCCGAGCTCTGGGTGCTGGAGCGGGCCGGGATCCAGCGCGCCGACATGGTGATCGCGGTCACCGGCGACGACGAGGACAACATGCTGATCTGCCAGGTCGCGAAGGAGAAGTACCTGGTCGACCAGATCATCGCCCGGGTCAACAACCCGCGCAACCGCCAGCACTTCGACCTGCTCGGGATCCGGCCCTGGGTCTCGGCGACCGACCTGATCCTGCGCCTGCTCGAGCACGAGGTGCCCGAGTACGGCCTCGTCCACCTGCTCGACCTCCAGCAGGAGCAGCTGGAGATCATCGAGATGCTGCTGGGCAAGAACTCGAGCGTCAACGGCCGCCGCGTCGGCGACCTGCGGATGCCCGAGGGCAGCCTGCTGATCTCGGTCCTGCGCGAAGGCAAGGGCTTCGTCCCCAACGCCGACACCGTGCTCGAAGAAGGCGACGAGATCCTCGCCGTGCTGGACCCGGGCAAGGAGGAGGACCTGAAGGTCCTCTTCGGCCCCGAAGGCAACGGCAGCAACGGCGGGTAAGACCGCCGCGAGCTCGGACGCTAACGGGGTAATGGCCGATCGCGAAGTCGACTTCCTGCTGGTCGGTGGGGGCATGGCCTCCGCCCACTGCGCCGCCGAGCTGCGCCGGCGCGGGGCCGAGGGGTCGATCCTGCTGGTCGGGCGCGAGCCGGAGCCGCCCTACGAGCGGCCGCCGCTCTCCAAGGAGTACCTGCGCGGCGAGTCGGGCCGCGACGACGCCTACGTCAACCCGCCCTCCTGGTACGAGGAGAACGGAGTCGAGCTACGGACCGGCAAGAACGTGCTGGGGCTGGACGCGGCGGCGCGGACGGCGAAGATCCAGGGCGGGGAGGAGGTCGCCTTCGGCCAGGCCCTCTTCGCCACCGGGGCGATGGTCAACATCCTCCGCGTCGACGGCGCCGAGAACGAGGGCATCCATTACCTGCGCGCCTTCGGCAACGCGGACGCGATTCGCGCGGACGCCGAGGCGGCCGAGCACGTCGTCCTGATCGGCGGCAGCTACATCGGCTGCGAGGTGGCGGCGACCCTGGCGGCGCGGGGGACGAAGTGCACGATCATCGCGATGGAGGAGGTGGCGCTCTCGCGGAGCTTCGGCGAGGACGCCGGCCGCTGGTTCCAGGAGCAGCTGGAAGCCCGCGACGTCGCCTTCCACGGCGGCGAGACCCTGAGCGCCTTCGAGGGCGACGGCCGCGTCCGCGCCGTGGTCACCGAGAGCGGGCTCGCGGTCGAG
>JALZHV010000333.1 GCA_030860625.1 Actinomycetota bacterium | reverse complement strand
GATCATCGACACCGCGGGGCGCCTGCACGTCGACGAGGAGCTGATGGCGGAGCTGGCCCGGATCCGCAAGCGGACCAAGCCGCACGACGTGCTCCTGGTGGTAGATGCGATGACCGGCCAGGACGCGGTCGGGGTCGCCGAGTCCTTCGCCGAGGCGGCCGAGTTCGACGGCGTCGTGATGACCAAGCTCGACGGCGACGCCCGCGGCGGCGCCGCGCTCTCGGTCAAAGCCGTCACCGGCAAGCCGATCCTCTTCGCCTCGACCGGCGAGAAGATCGAGGACTTCGACAAGTTCCACCCCGACCGGATGGCCCAGCGCATCCTCGGCATGGGGGACGTCCTCTCGCTGATCGAGAAAGCCGAGCAGCAGGTCGACGAGGCCGAAGCCGAGGCGATGCAGGAGAAAATGCGCCGCGACCAGTTCACGCTGGAGGACTTCCTCAAGCAGATGAAGCAGGTCCGCAAAATGGGCCCGCTGAGCGGGATCCTCGGGATGCTGCCGGGGATGGGGGCGCTGAAGCAGCTGAAGAACGCCGACCTCGACGAACGCGAGCTCGACCGCGTCGAGGCGATCATCCTCTCGATGACCCCGCAGGAGCGGGCCCATCCGGGGCTGATCAACGGCTCCCGCCGCAAGCGGATCGCCGCCGGCTCCGGCACCAAGGTCCAGCAGGTCAACCAGCTGGTCAAGCAGTTCGACCAGATGAAAGTGATGATGAAATCGATGGCCAACGGGCAGATGCCGACGCCGCAGCAGATGGCCAAGCTGGCGGGCGGCGGGCAGCGCGCACAGCGCCCGAAGGCCCGCAGGCGCTAATCTGCCGCCTCCATGGCAGTCCGAATCAGACTTAGACGAGTGGGTTCCAAGAAGAACCCGGTGTGGCGGATCGTCGTCGCCGACAAACGCTCCCCGCGTGACGGGCGCACGATCGAGACGATCGGCCAGTACAACCCGCAGACCGAGCCCTCGACGATCAACATCGACGAGGAGCGCGCGCGTCACTGGCTCGAGCACGGCGCCCAGCCGTCGGAGACGGTCGCGACCCTGCTGCGGACCAAGGGCATCAAAGCCTCCGGCAGCTAATCCGCGGATGACGGAGCTCCTCGAGTTTCTCGTCAAGGCCCTCGTCGAGGACCCGGAGGCGGTCGTAGTCGAGGAGCTGGAAGAGGACGGCGACCTCGTCTACGAGATCACCGTCGCCGAGGACGACCTCGGCCGGGTGATCGGCAAAGGCGGGCGGATCGCCAACGCGATCAGGACGATCGCCAAGGCGGCCGCGGTGCGGATCGACCGCCGCGTGATCGTCGACATCCTCGATTAACGGGCTTCGCCCCAATTGAGACTCGACGTCTTCACCCTCTTCCCGGAGGCCTTCGACTGGTTCCAGTCGCAGCGCTCGGTCCAGAATGCCTTGCGCGAAGGCAACGAGTTCCGCCTCTTCAACTACCGCGACACGACGCCGATCAACGCGGGGAAAGTCGATGATTCCCCCTACGGCGGCGGCGCTGGGATGGTGCTGCGGGTCGACGTCGTCGACGCGGCGCTGCAGGCCGCCTACGGCGAGGAGCCGCGGCCGCGGATCGTCCTGCTCTCGCCGACCGGCCCCGTGCTCGACGACCCGATCGCCGACGAGCTCGTCGCCGAGCCCCACGTCGCCCTGCTTTGCGGCCGCTACGAGGGCTTCGACGACCGCGTCCACCAGCACCTCGCCGACGACGAGCTCTCGATCGGCCGCTATGTCCTCGCCGGCGGCGAGCTGCCGGCGATGGTGGTCGCCGACGTGATCATGCGCAAGCTGCCCGGCGCCCTCGGTCACGCCGACTCCGCCGCCGAGGAGTCCTTCAGCCAGGTCCTGGAGGGAATGCCCGAGTACCCGCACTTCACCCGCCCGCCCAGCTACCGCGGCTGGGACGTCCCCGAGGTCCTCCTCTCCGGCGACCATGAGAAGGTGCGGCGGTGGCGGCTGGAGCAGAGCCGCCTGCGTGCGGAGCGTTCCGACGAGCCCTCTTAAGGTCGGGCTTAGGCCCTTTGGGCTACCATTCCGCCACCGCGCGGTTCCCACACCTGGGGTCCGGCGGTTTTTTCTCGTCAGATGAGCTCCGTAATCGACAGCATCGAGCGTGCCCAACTCCGACAGGGGTTGCCCAAATTCGCCCCTGGCGATCGGGTCCGCGTCCACTTCCAGGTGATCGAGGGCAACCGCAAACGGACCCAGGTCTTCGAGGGCGTGGTCCTGCGGCGTCAGGGCTCCGGCGTGCGCGAGACCTTCACGGTCCGCAAGCAGTCGTTCGGCGTCGGCGTCGAGCGGACGTTCCCGCTGCACTCGCCGAAGATCGAAAAACTCGAGGTGGCGGCGCGCGGGGACGTGCGCCGGGCCAAGCTCTACTACCTGCGCGGCCGGATCGGCAAGGCGGCCCGCGTCGCCGAGCGGCGCTGGGGCATCGACGACGACGTCGTCGCGGCGCCCGCCACCGCCGCTCCCGATCAGACCACCGCCGTCGACGGCGACGGGGTCGGGCAGGAGGAGGCCGCGCCCGTGGACGCTCCGGAGGCCGATACCACCGCCGAAGCTGCGCCCGAGGAGGCCACCGAGGCTCCCGAGGCCGATGCGACGGCAGAGCCTGAGGT
>JALZHV010000043.1 GCA_030860625.1 Actinomycetota bacterium | reverse complement strand
GAGCTGGTCGGCGCCGGGCAGGTCGCTCCGCGGCTCGACTTCGCCGATCGCGCCGAGCCGGGCGCGCGTTCCGGGCGCTCGCTCGCGGATTTCCTCGCGTTTGGTCTCGAAGGCGTGGACGACCGCTTCCATCACCATCCGGAAGCTCGGCATGCCGCGGCTCTCGTCGGGCGGGAAGTAGGTGCCGCCGTAGAAGGGGACGCCGTCGGGGTCGAGGAAGACCGTCATCGGCCAGCCGCCGTGGCCGCTGATCGCCTGCACCGCCTCCATGTAAATCGCGTCGACGTCGGGGCGCTCCTCGCGGTCGACCTTGACGTTGACGAAGTGCTCGTTCATGTAGGCGGCCGTCTCGTCGTCCTCGAAGGACTCGCGCTCCATCACGTGGCACCAGTGGCAGGCCGAGTAGCCGACCGAGAGCAGGATCGGCTTGTCCTCCTCGCGCGCCAGCGCCAGCGCCTCGGGACCCCACGGGTACCAGTCGACCGGGTTGTCCTTGTGCTGGAGCAGGTAAGGGCTGGTCTCCTGCGCGAGGCGGTTGGACATAGGGTTTGCCCTTACCCGGGAACGGGCAAAGTCAAGTATTCGCCTCCCGAGGATCGCCGAAATTCGAACCTACAGCCGAGTTCGCTGAAAACGGAACACGTTTCCGTGCAGAAGTCATTAGCTTCAAAGTCGGTGAAAGACGCGCAGCGGACCAGTCGGCGCGACTTGGCCGTCGAGGCCGTGCTCGCGAAATTAGAGCCCGATGATCGGGCTGTGGTCCAGGGCGCCCTGGAGCGGGCCGAGCGGACCGAGGCCGAACTGCGCTTCCTCGCCGACCACGACCCGCTGACCGGGCTGCTCAACCGGCGCCGCTTCCGCGCCGAGCTCGACCAGTACGTCTCCTTCACCGCCCGCTACGGCGGCCGCGGCGCCGTGATGGTGATCGACATCGACAACCTCAAGGAGGTCAACGACAAGCTCGGCCACCAGACCGGCGACCGGCTGATCCGTCGCATCTCCGAGATCCTCCGGGAACGGGTGCGCGGGACCGACCTCGTCGCCCGCCTCTCCGGCGACGAGTTCGCGGTGCTGATCCCGCAGACCGACACCGACGGCGCCCTGCAGCTCGGCGAAGACCTGCGCAGCCAGGTGGCCGAGGGCTTCACGCCCGACTCCGAGATCGGCAGCGCCACGATCAGCGTCGGGATCGCGATGTTCGAGGGCCGCCGCAGCGCTGGCTCGGAGACCGTCCTCGTCGCCGCCGACCAGGCGCTCTACCGGGCCAAGACCGAAGGCCGCAACCGGATCACCCTCCACCACGCCGCCGACGAAAAGGACACCAAGGAGCGGCGGGCGCAGACGACCACCGCCCGGATCCGCGACGCCCTCACCCAGGATCGCCTCCGCCTCGCCACCCAGCCGATCCGCAGCCTCGCCTCCGGCGGGATCGAGCGCTACGAGCTCTTGCTGCGGATGACCGGCGAGAACGGCGAGCTGCTGCCGGCTGCCTCCTTCATCGAGGTCGCCGAGCGCTCCGGGATGGTGCAGGAGCTCGACCGCTGGGTCGTGGCGCGGGCGCTGGAGCTGATCGGCGAGCGCGAGCGCGCGGGCGCCCCCGTCTCCCTGCACATGAACATCTCCGGCGCCTCGGTCACCGACCTCTCGGTGCTCGAATTCATCGAGCGCCGCCTCGACGAAGGCGAGGGCGACCCGACCCGCTGCACCTTCGAGATCACCCAGACGGCGCGGGTCGACGACTACGAGACCGCCGGCGCCTTCGCCGACCGGCTGACCGAGTTCGGCTGCGAGGTCGCGATCGACGACTACGGCGCCGGCTTCGGCCCCTTCTCCTACTTGAAGAAAGTGCCTTTCGACGTGATCAAGATCGACGGCACCTTCATCCGCGACATGCCCCGCAACGACGCCGACCAGCTCGTCGTCAAAGCGATCGTCGAAATCGCCCGCGGCCTCGGCAAGCGCACTATCGCCGAGTTCGTCCAAGACGACGACACGACCCGGATGCTGCGCGAATACGGGGTCGACATGGCCCAGGGCTACCACCTCGGCAAGCCGGTCGCCCTGGCCGAAGGCCTCGCGGTTTAGCTCTCGGACAGGCTGATCAGTCTGAGCGGGCGGGACTGGGGGATCCTGCTGCCTGCAGGTGGTGGAGACGATGTCCAGTGCCGCGGGAGGATGAAGAAAACCACACTGTTTGCAGGGAAACAAACTTATATGTTTGCTATGGGAAACCTTGACTGCCCCATCTGCGGCTGTTACAAGTAGCGGCACCTGAGGGAGGTTTCACCTCGGGGGAGAGAGAACCGTAAGGACGCCTGTCGTTCACGTTCACTCTGAGGGATGGAGGCAGTTAACGATGTCTCCGCCTAGATCCAGTCAAACCAGTTAGCCGGCTTGCGCCGGACTAGGAGAGTTATATGAAATATGTAAAGACGCTCGGCCTTGCCGCTGTGGCGGCCATGGCGCTGATGGCGTTCTTCGGGGCCAGCTCGGCTTCGGCGACCGTCCTCTGCAAAACGACAATCACAGAAGGATGCGTCTCCAGCGGGCAGCATTATCCGGCTGGAACGCAGATCGTTGCCACATCAACGAATACCAAACTGACAGCAGGCAGCGCCACCGTTTCCTGCGCGCACAGTGAAGTAAAAGGGAAAACCTCGAACACCGGCAGCGCGAGCGAAACAGTCTTCGGGCCGATTTCGACCCTTACCTTCACGACCTGCAGCAGCACAGTACATGTGCTCAACCCGGGCAGCCTGGAAGTGCATCACTTGAACAAAACGGCTGAAAAACCCCGGCAAATGGGCTCGCTCACATCTAAAAACGCCGCTGTGACAGTCAATATCTTTGGAGTCAGCTGCGTCTATGGCACCTCTGCGGCGGGCACCAATCTCGGCGTAATCACAGATAACGCGGGCAGCAACCCCTCGACAACGACCGTGGACATTGCCACGACCGTTGAACGCAAGGAAGGCGGCTTCCTCTGCCCGAGCACCGGAGTCTGGGAGGGCACCTACACCATCACCAGTCCGCACTCCCTGTTCATTGCGAAAAGCTAGTGCACTATTAACCACTAGTTGAATGGTACAGTGCGGTCGCCTTAGTGGGCCGCACTGTACTTTATGAATTCCTTGACAGAACTCCAGACGTCTTTATGCTCGACTCTAGGGTCGATAGCGCTTCGCAGGGGTGAGAGGCCTGCGGGAGGGGGAAAGAGACAGTGCGGTTCAAAGCGGTGGTGACCATCTTGGGCCTGAGCCTCGTGGGGCTAGGGGGTTTGTCTTCATCAACCGCGCTTGCCGCGGATACCTATGCCTTCGACGCCGTTCTCTCCCTGACCGGAGACTGCAGCACCTCTGCTGTCGATCCGGTGCCCGACCCGCCGCTGCCCGATTGCAAAGCTGGAGCGCATCCTCCCAGCGGTGAATTCATCAATCCGCGGGGAATGGCGGTTGACACGCACGGCAACAGGTATGTCTCCAGCTATGGCAAATCCTCCGCGCAAGGCAGCGAAGGCCGGATCGACGTCTTCGACGACTCCGGACTGTTCCTGACCGAGATCCTCGTTCCGGCAGGTCCGAGGGCCATTGCGGTGGACTCCGAAGGAAACCTCTATGTCTGGGAATCCAACTTCACGATCAGCCCACGCCTGAGCCGGTACGAACCGGAAACTTACCTCCCCGAATCTGGGGAGATCAAATACTCCGGCGCCCGGGTCACCGTTGCGGAAGCGGAACTTCCCTTCAACGCCGGGATGGCGGTCAACCCCCTCAACGACCATCTCTTCGTCGATTACGAAACGCGTATCGCGGAGTTCAGCTCCGCGAAAGAAGGGAACGAACTGCTCGACTCGAGCATGGGAAGCGGAGTGCTCTATGCCAGCCGGTGGATCGCCATCGACGCAAGCAACGGGCGTCTCTATGCGAGCGACTCGGAACCTTCGTTGAAACGCAGCCGGGTCAGAGTCTTCGAAGTGGCCAAACCACACGCCTTGCTCGAAACGATCGAGGGCCCCTCTGCGGAAGACCCGTTTCTGACCGAAGCGGGCCACCTCGTAGTGGCTGCCGACGAAGAAGCGGGCCACTTCTTCGTCGGGGACTTGGCGGCCGGACCCGTGGTCTACGCGTTCGACGAAGACTACGAACACGTAACGACGATCGAGCACAGCTTCCAGGACGCGGGACCTTCAGCCCTCGCGGTCGACAATGGGAGCTCCAGCCCACGACGGGGATATCTGTTCGTATCTTCGGGGTTCAACAGCAAAGGGCACTCATATGCCTTCGAACCGGTGGATGAACCTGATGCTCCGGAAGTCGAATCTGTCTCGGTTGGCCTGATCGGCGAAACCAGCGCCGAGCTGAGGGCGACGATCAACCCCAATGGGGCGCAAACCCACTACGTCTTCCAGTACGTCACGCGGCAAGCCTTCGAAGAAGAAGGATTCGCGTCGCCGCTGATCGCCGGAGAAGGCGATGTCCCGGCTGGGGGCGAAGGAGTGGCGGTGGCCAGTCCGGTCACCGGTCTCGTTCCCGGGGTGGCCTATCGGGCTCGGGTGATCGTCGAAAACGAATGCGCTCCGGCTGGTTGCGGCGACGAGGCCGAAACGGGTTTCCGCACCTACCCAGAGCGCGAAGACCTCCCATCCTGCCCTAACGAAGACCTGCGGCCCGGTCTGTCGAGCTTGCTTCCGGATTGCCGCGCCTATGAGCTGGTCACTCCCGCTGACACCAATGGCCGCGCGCCGCGGGGGATCGGCTTCGAGAGCGCTCAATTTCAAACCCTCGCCGCTTCGCCGCTGGGAGACAAGGTCTCCTTCCTGACGGAAGGGGGGGCGATCCCCGGGACCGGAGGCACGGGGGCTTTCAACGGCGATCGCTACCTGGCGACGCGGGGCTCCGAGGGATGGGTCACCGCCAGCGCCGGCCCGAACGGAACGGAATCCGAAGCTCCGTCGCCGGGCAGCGTTTCCGCCGACCAGGGCTTCTCCTTCTGGGAGACCGGGGGCAGCGACGCGGGAACCGCGGTCGTCAACGGCACGACCACGACCTATGTGCGCTATCCGGACGGCCACTCGGAGCTGATCGGACGCGGCGCCTTGGCGACGGACCCGCAGGTCCAGGGCAATTTGATCGCGCCCGGGGGGACCCACATCGTCTTCACGTCCACTACCGACTCCCCCAGTACCTCGGTGCAGCTCGAGGAAGACGCTCCGCCGGCCGGTACGGCGGCGGTTTACGACCGCACGGAGGACGAAGTCACCCATGTCGTCTCGCTGCTGCCGGGAGACATCACCCCCGCGGCGGGGGAAGGAGCTTCATACGCGGGAGCCTCTCCCGACGGGGAAGGCATCGCCTTCAGGATCGGCAACACCCTCTTCCTCCGCTACCGCAACGCCGAGACTTTCGAGATCGGCGAAAACGTGACTGTCGCGGGAGTCACCCAGGGCGGCAAGCGCATCTTTTATGTCGAAGACGGCGACCTCTACGCCTTCGACGTCGAAAGCGAAGAAGCCATCCAGTTCACCGGAAGCGGCGACATCGTCGTGGTCAACGTCGCTTCAGGTGGCGCCGCCGCATATTTCGTATCCCCGAGCGTCCTCGCGGGGGGCCCAAACCCACACGGCGCGATGCCCGTAGCGGGCGAGCAGAACCTCTATCTCTCCCGGGAAGGGGAGATCAGCTTCGTCGGCACGGTTACCGACCGTGACGTGGAAGGGGAAGTGCGAGCGGATGGCCTGTCCGGGGGGTTGGGGTTGTGGGTGACCGCGGTCGTCAAGGGCCAGGTCGCCAAGGACCCCTCACGCACCACGCCTGACGGCGACGTCCTCCTCTTCGAGTCGCGCGCCGATCTGGATGGCTCTGATCCCAGCGGCCATGTCCAGATCTACCGTTATGACGCGACCGCGGGCGACCTCCGGTGCCTCTCCTGCAATCCGACGGGCATGGCCAGCACCGACGCCAGCCTCCAGTCCATCGCTCCGATCACGAACTCGCCCGCGCCGGCGAGCTCCTCCGGGTTTGTTCCCAACCTTCGCCCGGACGGCCGCCGCGCGTTCTTCCAAAGCTCCGAGCCTCTTGTCCTGCACGACACCAACGGCGTTCAGGATGTCTACGAGTGGGAGGAAGAAGGGGTCGGGAGCTGTGGGAGGAGCGGTGGCTGCGTCTACTTGATCTCCTCCGGTCACAGTGCCAGGGACAACTTCCTGTACGGGGTGAGCGAAAGCGGAGACGACGTCTTCTTCACGACCTCCGCGTTGCTCACCGCGTCCGATGCGGACGGGACCGTTTCGATCTACGACGCAAGGGTCAACGGTGGCTTCCCGGAAGGCCGCCCGTCTTGCCCGCTGAGCGCCGACTGCCCCGGCCAAGGGGTCTCCGCGCCTCCCCTCCCGAACCTGGGCACCGAAGGCGCCGGCCCCTCGGGGAACGTCCCCCCGCCGAAACGCTGTGCCAAAGGCAAGCGAAAGGTCAAGCGCGCAGGCCGGGTCCGGTGCGTCAAGAAGCACCACAAACGCAGACATCACCGGCCCGGCGCTGAGGGAAAGAAGGGAGGCAAGTGATGGGCCTCCTCCTTCGCCGCTCGGCGGCTCTTGCCGCGGTCGCCGCCTTCTTTTCCCTGTCGGTCGCGAGTTCCGCCGGCGCGGCCGAATGGGAGAAATACGAGATCGAATCGGTCTCGTCTTCCCTTTCCACTCACCAAGCCGGCGCCCACGCAGATTTCACCGTTGCTTTCCGCCTCACGGAAAAAGAAGGGGTGCCATATGCCCGGACCCGCGATATCGAAGTGCATCTGCCCCCCGGGCTGATCGGCAATCCCCAGGCAATCCCTCGCTGCACGGTCTTCCAGCTCGGCAACACCATCGACGAGAGCGAATGTCCGATCGATTCGCAGATCGGGGTCAGTGAAATCACGCTGGGCGGCGTCAACGCAGGCACCTTCCTCGAGCCGATCTACAACATGGAGCCACCAGGCGGCGACATAGTCGCCCGGTTCGGCCTCTTCGCCGGCCTCTACCCGATGTTGATCAACGTTCGCGTCGATCCGACCGACTACAGCCTCATCGCCTCGATCGAAGGCGCGCCTTCGGCCGCCGACCTCATCGCCGCCTCGACCACCATCTGGGGCGTCCCTGCCACTGGGATCCATGACGCCTACCGGATCACGCCGAAAGAGGCGGCGAACTCGGAAGCCCCTCCGGGGGGGCGCAAATCAGGTCTGCCCGAGGCGCCCTTCCTGAGCAACCCGACCGACTGCGATACCGCCCGGCAGGTTTCGGTAACTGTGGCCAGCTACCCGCTACCCGGCGCCCCGTCGACCAAGACTGCGCCATTTCCGCAGCTCATCGGTTGTGAAGCGCTCAGTTTTGCGCCCGAGTTCGTGGCGACTCCGACCACGCGGGAGGCCGCGGCGCCTACCGGCCTCGAGGCCGAGCTGACGATTCCGCAGGACGAAACGCCCAAAGGGCAGGCTACGTCGACCCTGAAGAGCGCCGTGGTCACGCTGCCCGAGGGCTTGACGATCAATCCGGCGGCGGGGAACGACCTCGCCGCCTGCAGCGCCTCTGAGGTCGGGGTGGGAACGGCCAATCCTTCGGCTTGCCCCGACGCCGCCAAGCTCGGCACGGTTGAAGTCGAGGTCCCCGCCCTCGAACGGACCCTCCACGGCGCGATCTACCAGCGCACCCCCGAGCCCGGCCGCCTCTTCCGCTTCTGGCTCGTCACCGACGAACAGGGAGTGCACCTGAAGCTGCCGGCGGAGATCCAGGCCAACCCGCTGACCGGCCGGTTGACCACGGTCTTCAGCGGGATCGACGCGCTCGGGGGCCTGCCCCAGGTGCCTTTCTCGGAGATGAGGCTGCACGTCTTCGGCGGGCCGCAGGCGCCCTTGGCGACGCCCGCTGCCTGTGGCGCCTACCGAACCCATTACTCCTTCACCCCGTGGTCGGGCAGGCCCTCGATAGAGGGCAGCACGCCGATGCAGATCACGAGCGGCTGCGGCAAGGGCGGGTTCTCGCCGCACCTCGCCGCCGGCGCCAAGGAGTCCTTCGCCGGCGCCTTCTCCCCGTTTGCCCTCACCCTCACCCGCCAGGACGGCGAAGCCAACCCGGCCTCGCTCTCGGTCACCCTGCCGCAGGGTCTGCTGGCGAAGCTCGGGGGCGTCCCGCTCTGTCCCGACGCGGCGGCGGCCACCGGCGCCTGCCCCGCCTCGAGCCAGATCGGCAGAATCGTCGCCGCCGCCGGAGTCGGCAGCTCTCCCCTCTGGATCCCGCAGGCCGGCAAGGCACCGACCGCCGTCTATCTCGCGGGGCCGTACAAAGGCGCGCCTTACTCGATCGTCTCCGTCGTCCCGGCCCAGGCGGGGCCCTTCGACCTCGGCCTCGTCGTCAACCGCGCCGGCATCCACGTCGATCCCGAAACCGCGGTCGCGACGATCAAGACCGACCCGCTGCCGCAGATCCTCGAAGGCGTGCCGATCCTCTAC
>JALZHV010000332.1 GCA_030860625.1 Actinomycetota bacterium | reverse complement strand
ACCCCGACGGCGATCGACAACCTGAGCGCCGAGCACGTCGCCGGCGCGGTCGAGCTGGTCGGCGACGTGATGGTCGATGTCGCCCACGCCGTGCAGCCGAAGGTCCGCGAGCGCCCGCTGCCGGACAGCCTGCAGGGCGAGTTCGTGCTGGCCACCGCGCACCGCGCGGGCAACGTCGACCAGGACGAGCCGCTGTCGCGGCTGGTCGAGCTGCTGCTGGCGCTGCCGCTGCCGGCGCTCTTCCCGGTCCACCCGCGCACGCGCAAGATGATGGAGGGGCTCGAGCCCGACGCCCCCGGCCTGCTCCTCACCGACCCGCTCGGGTACCTCGACTTCCTCTCGCTCGTCGCCGACGCCCGCGCCGTCCTCACCGACTCCGGCGGCATCCAGGAGGAGACGACCTACCTCGGCATCCCCTGCTTCACCCTGCGCGACAACACCGAGCGGCCGGTGACGATCCGCGCCGGCACCAACACCCTGCTCGGCCTCGACCCGGCGGCGATCGCCGGCATCCCCGCGGCGCTGGCCGAGCATGGCGACGCGCCATCGGAGCCGCCGCCGCTCTGGGACGGCCGCGCCGCCGAGCGGATCGCCGACGCGATCCTGGGCTAGGACTCGGTGGGAGCGTCCGGCTCGCCGGAGGCGACGTCGTCCTGATCGCCGCCGGCGAGCTTGTCGACCTCTTTGCTCGGGCCGAGCAGCATGCTCATGTTGCGCCCTTCCTGCAGCGGCGCCGACTCGATCGTCGCCAAGCCGCCCAGGTCCTCGAAGAGTTTGTTCAGCAGGTCGCGGCCGCGCTCGGGGTGGGCCTGCTCGCGGCCGCGGAACATGATCGTCACCTTGACCTTGTCGTGGTGCTTGAGGAAGCGTTCGACGTGGCCCTTCTTGGTCTCGTAGTCGTGGGTCGCGATCTTCGGCCGTAGCTTGATTTCGCGGACGTTGACCTGCTGCTGGTGCTTGCGGGCGGCCTTCTGCTTCTGCTCCTGCTCGTACTTGTACTTCGAGTAGTCGAGCAGTTTCGTCACCGGCGGCTTCGAGTTCGGCGCCACCTCGACCAGGTCGAGTTCAGCCTCCTGGGCCTTCTTAAGGGCTTCGTTGGTGTCGACGATCCCCAGCTGCTCGCCGTCGGCGCCGATCAGGCGCACTTTCGGGACACGGATCCGCTCGTTGATCCGGGTGGTGTCGCGCTCTGGAGGGCGCCGATCGAACCTGCGAGGGACCGGCACTATCGAGAGAGGTGGGACTTCAAGAGGACGAGACGGTAGGCGGGCACGGCGCGCTCAGCGGCGGGGGTGGTTGTTCGTGCCTGCGATCAAGTTCGCGCAGTATAGAGACTCAACGCTCAGCCGTCTCCGCCTCGACGCGGGAGGCAAAGTCGGCCAACGACATCTCCCCCAGGTCGCCCTCGGCGCGGGAGCGGACGGCGACCGCCTCGTTTTCCTCCTCGCGGTCGCCGACGACCAGCATGTAGGGATAGAGGCCGATCGTCGAGGCGTCGCGGATCTTCTTGCCGATCGACTCTGAGCGGTCGTCGATCGCGACGCGGACGCCGAGTTCGCGCAGCCGCTCGAAGGCGCGCTGGCCGTAGCTGTTGTGGCGGTCGGAGATCGGCAGCACGATCG
Source organism: Actinomycetota bacterium (assembly GCA_030860625.1). Classification (GTDB taxonomy): domain Bacteria; phylum Actinomycetota; class Thermoleophilia; order Solirubrobacterales; family 70-9; genus VAYN01. The sequence goes on along the minus strand of JALZHV010000332.1, from coordinate 1,013 downwards.
CCTGCACCGGCGCCAGCCAGGCCGGGAAGCGGCCGGCGTGGTGCTCGATCAGGATCCCGGCGAACCGCTCCATCGAGCCGAGCAGAGCGCGGTGGATCATCACCGGCCGCTGCTGCTCGTCGTTCTGGTCGGTGTAGTAGAGGTCGAACCGCTCCGGCATGAAGAAGTCGACCTGGCAAGTGCCGCACTGCCAGGAACGGCCGAGCGCGTCGGTGACGTGGAAGTCGATCTTCGGCCCGTAGAAGGCGCCGTCGCCGGGATTGAGCTGGTACTCGCGGCCCTGGCTCTCGAGGGCGCCGCGCAGCGCCTCTTCGGCTTCGGCCCACTGCTCGTCGGTGCCGATCGACTTCTCCGGCCGGGTCGAGAGCTCGACGTGGACGTCTTCGAAGCCGAAGCGCTCGTAGAGCTCGTCGATCGCCTCGCAGACGCTCGCCACCTCGCCGACGATCTGCTCGGGCGTGCAGTAGATGTGGGCGTCGTCCTGGGTGAAGGCGCGGACCCGCAGCAGGCCGTGGAGGACGCCCTCGCGCTCAGCCCGGGAGACCTGGCCGAACTCGGCCACCCGCAGCGGCAGCTCGCGGTAGGAGTGGCGGTCGGAGCCGAAGACCAGGCAGGCGCCCGGGCAGTTCATCGGCCGCAGCGCGTATTCGCGGTCGCCCCACTCGGAGAAGTACATGTTCTCGCGGTAGTTGTCCCAGTGGCCGGAGCGGTGCCAAAGGTCGACGTCCATCACGTGCGGCGTCTTGATCTCTTTGTAGCCGCGCTTGCGCAGCTGGTCGCGCACTTCGGTTTCGATCAGCCGCAGCAGCGTCGTCCCGTTCGGCAGCCAGAACGGCATCCCCGGCGCCTCCTTGCGGAGCATGAAGAGGCCGAGCTGGGGGCCGAGGCGACGGTGATCGCGTTCTTTGGCCTGCTCGAGGCGCTCGAGGTGCTCCTCGAGGTCCTTCTTGGAGAAGAAGGCGGTGCCATAGATGCGGGTGAGGCGCTCGCGCTCCTCGTCGCCGCGCCAGTAG